>NZ_JACARU010000119.1:0-536 GCF_013386425.1 Cedecea sp. P7760
ATTGGTATGTTTTCTGGACAATCCCAATATTTTGTGGCAAGAGAGAAAAAAGTTGATGCCATGTGAAATACAAAACTAAAGAAATAAATATTCCAATGCAATAAAACAAATTTCTTTTTTTCGAAAACAACCTGCTTCCGTATAGCAGAATGCCAACCAAGCCCGAAGAGTGTGCCAAAAATGAAAAATATAAAAATGCTGTAGCTTTTAAATTTTTCCTTTCACTTAAATAACACAACATAACCAACAATAGTGCCGAAGACAAACCATTTCTAATCTGGGTCATCTCTTTATTAAGAAACGAATGACAAAAATAAATCAACAAAGACAAAAAAGGAAGGGGTGAATATTTTATAAAACACCAACGATATAAAGATAAAGACAACAAACTGAAACAAAGGAATAATAAATAAGGCTCCCCATCGATTAAATTAATGAGTGATGCAATAAAATAAAATATAGGATCGCCATGAACATTTGATAAATCAGAAAATAGCACAGCTGGAAATGGTGGCACTTGCGACAACATATTCAAA
>NZ_JACARU010000120.1:0-344 GCF_013386425.1 Cedecea sp. P7760
AATCAACGCTACTAGAAGAGGTATAAGTAATGTTATCCGTCTTTTCAACTGCACCGTTAACAATAGTCTGCTTACTTGATGTAATAGTATAACTACGAGATTCGCCTGTCGCTTTTACACCCGTCCAAGAAACATTCCCAACATTACCATTAATCGTGAAAATATAATTAGAACCTATAGAGCCGGCAGCTTGCTCAACACTAATAGAAGTAGTTAACATAGACTCGTCTTGAGTAAATGTAACTATCCCGGTACGGGCAACACCTCGATTCTCAGAAAAAAGAATATTCTTTCCTGTTATAGTTATCCAATCAGGCTTTTCCGTAAGCTGATAACTCAAAGGA
>NZ_JACARU010000121.1:0-267 GCF_013386425.1 Cedecea sp. P7760
ACCCGCGAACAGGACGTGTCCCAGGTCAATGGCATTCACCGGCTGACCCTGGAACAGACGGCCACCGACCAGCTCAAGGCGTTTGCCCAGCGCCACAAGGTGACCCTCAATACCCTGGTGCAAAGCGCCTGGCTGTTGCTGTTGCACCGTCATACCGGCCTGGACACCGTCGCCTTTGGTGCCACGGTGGCGGGACGCCCGGCCGAATTGCCGGGTATCGAACAGCAGGTGGGGTTGTTCATCAACACGCTGCCAGTGGTGGCCACG
>NZ_JACARU010000122.1:0-310 GCF_013386425.1 Cedecea sp. P7760
GTTCAGGATCTGGGTGGGTATTGAAGCGCAGGTTGAGGGAAATCCCAAGAGGTTCTAGACGCGCGCCGTCATGCGACGGCCCGGTGTGCCGGGCGTTAGCGCGCCGTGCTTCAGCCATGCCAGCGCAATCGGCCACAGCCGATCCTCATACTCGCTGCGAAAGAACGCGAAATGTCCGACCTGTGTTGCTCCGATATCGTCAGGGGCGATGCGCAGGTGAGTGCGTTCGCTGCTGGCGAAGTAGCTCAGCAAGCGCTCGATGGCCGGCACGGTGACGAAGGGATCGTCGGTGATGCTGATCGCCAGCACC
>NZ_JACARU010000014.1:0-13939 GCF_013386425.1 Cedecea sp. P7760
TCGTTCACAAGTTCTGTGATGACATGTGAAGCAGGACTGGAAGTGAACGGAATCTTAGGCGTACCTTCATAGGGCAGTTTACTTCTCCCAGCCGCCGCTCAGCTCCCGGAACCCCGAAGCCTGCATAAACGCCGTCATCACGTCATGGTCTTCAACGCCGACACCTGCCAGCCACCAGTGCGTAATCGCTGGGTTATCCCGCATCACCTCTTCCAGCAGATACTGACCCACGCCCCGGCGGCGGGTAATTTCACGTACTCGCAGCGAATCCAGCGCACCTTGTTTACCGGTCAACGTCACTCTCACCGCGCCCAATAGGCGATCGTTAAATTTTGCCGCGTAGATCCTTTCATTGTCGCTAAGCGTCAGCGAATCGCTGGAATATTCCGGCCAGATCTTACCGAGGTCAATTTTATCCTGAGCGCTAAACTCAAACAGACGAATGATAGTGAGTTTCATAAGTGAGCTAACCAAAAAGCGGGGAAACCACGAGTGTAACCAATTTATTTGCCTCAGACGCTTTATCTTTTTTATCCCGCTCAGCAGTTGATTACTTTTTGTCGTAAAGCTAAGCCAGCCTTAAACGCGGCAGATTGAATCATGACCAGGATAAAGCACTAAAATCCAGTGAATTGTTCGGCTCTTTGTACCGCTATTTTATGCTGATTTCAGTGCTTTTTTTTGTTTAACTATGGCGAAATACAGAATATTATCTCTACTTAATCGCCTGAAAAATAGAGAGTTTAGCCTGATAAATTGTGAAATTTACCGCTAACTCCTTCAAGGCACTGATAAAAATGAACATTGATTATAAAAAGTACTGCGTGCTTTTTAACCAGGTTATGGGGATGGAACGAATGAAGATGAACGCGAAGACATTACTTGCCGGGCTGGTGGCGTTGGCTGTGTCTCACGCGGCAACCGCTGGAGATATTAAAGTGGCTGTTGTCGGGGCAATGTCAGGCCCGGTAGCGCAGTGGGGCGACATGGAATTTAACGGTGCTCGCCAGGCTATCAAAGACATCAATGCCAGGGGCGGGATCAAAGGCGACAAGCTGGTCGGC
Source organism: Cedecea sp. P7760 (assembly GCF_013386425.1). Taxonomy (NCBI): domain Bacteria; kingdom Pseudomonadati; phylum Pseudomonadota; class Gammaproteobacteria; order Enterobacterales; family Enterobacteriaceae; genus Cedecea; species Cedecea sp. P7760. The sequence goes on from NZ_JACARU010000014.1 coordinate 1,065, forward strand.
GTTGAATATGACGACGCGTGCGATCCTAAACAAGCCGTAGCGGTTGCCAACAAGATCGTTAACGACGGCGTGAAGTACGTTATCGGTCACCTTTGCTCTTCTTCCACCCAGCCAGCTTCCGACATCTATGAAGATGAAGGCATCCTGATGATAACTCCGGGTGCGACCAACCCTGAGCTGACCCAGCGCGGCTACGGCATGATTATGCGTACCGCTGGCCTCGACTCCTCCCAGGCCCCGACGGCGTCCAAATTTATTCTGGAGCACGTTAAGCCGCAGCGCATAGCTATCATCCACGACAAACAGCAGTACGGCGAAGGCCTGGCGCGTGCCGTGCAGGACGGCCTGAAAAAAGGCGGGGCGAACATCGTGTTCTTCGACGGGATCACCGCCGGGGACAAAGACTTCTCCACCCTGGTCGCGCGTCTGCAGAAAGAAAATATCGACTTCGTGTATTACGGCGGCTACTACCCGGAAATGGGGCAGATCCTGCGTCAGGCACGCGCCGTAGGCCTGAAAACCCAGTTTATGGGGCCGGAAGGCGTGGGTAACGCTTCCCTGTCCAACATCGCCGGACCTGCTGGCGAAGGAATGCTGGTCACCATGCCTAAGCGCTACGACCAGGATCCTGCCAACAAAGCTATCGTTGATGAACTGAAAGCGGCGAAGAAAGACCCGAGCGGCCCGTACGTGTGGATCACCTATGCGGCAGTTCAGTCTCTGGCCACCGCCATGGACCGCAGCGGCAGCAAAGATCCTGCTGTGCTGGTGAAAGATTTAAAAGCACACGGTGCGAACACCGTGATTGGGCCGCTGAACTGGGATGAGAAAGGCGATCTGAAAGGATTTGAATTTGGTGTCTTCCAGTGGCACGCCGATGGTTCGTCCTCTGTGGCGAAGTAAGGCGACCACTCGTCATACTTCGAGCCGCAGGTACGTTGGCTGCGCATGCCCACCTCAGTCACATACTTATGTATGCTCCTGAGGATGAGCAAGCTTGCCGCCTTCCTGCGACTCGAATTATTTAGAGTGGATTCAATATCCCGTCCATACGGGTTTGGAAAGGTTAAGTTATGTCCGAGCAGTTTCTCTACTTCCTGCAGCAGATGTTTAACGGCGTCACGCTGGGCAGTACCTATGCGCTGATCGCCATCGGCTATACGATGGTGTACGGCATTATTGGCATGATCAACTTCGCCCACGGCGAAGTGTATATGATCGGTAGCTACGTCTCTTTCATGATCATCGCCGCGCTAATGATGCTCGGAATTGATGTGGGCTGGATGCTGGTAGGCGCAGGCTTTATTGGCGCGATTATCATCGCCAGCGCCTATGGCTGGAGCATTGAGCGCGTGGCCTACAGGCCGGTGCGTAACTCCAAGCGCCTGATTGCGCTGATTTCCGCCATCGGGATGTCCATCTTCCTGCAAAACTACGTCAGCCTGACGGAAGGTTCGCGCGACATCGCGCTGCCAAGCCTGTTTAACGGGCAGTGGATTGTGGGGGCGAGCGATAACTTCACCGCCACCATCACCACCATGCAGCTGGTTATCTGGGTAGTGACTTTCCTCGCCATGCTGGCGCTGACGCTGTTTATCCGCTATTCCCGCATGGGCCGCGCCTGCCGTGCCTGTGCAGAAGACCTGAAAATGGCCAGCCTGCTCGGGATTAACACCGACCGCGTTATCTCGCTCACCTTCGTGATTGGCGCGGCGATGGCGGCGGTGGCCGGCGTGCTGTTGGGCCAGTTCTACGGCGTAATCAACCCGTACATCGGCTTTATGGCGGGCATGAAAGCCTTTACCGCCGCGGTACTTGGCGGCATCGGCAGCATTCCTGGCGCGATGATTGGCGGCCTGATCCTCGGCGTGGCCGAAGCGCTGACCTCTGCCTATCTGAGCACGGAATATAAAGACGTCGTCTCCTTCGCGCTGCTGATTGTGGTGCTGCTGGTGATGCCTACCGGGATCCTGGGTCGTCCGGAGGTTGAGAAAGTATGAAACCGATGCATGTTGTCTTTTCGCTGCTCTCGGCAGCCATGTTCTTTGTTTTAGCATCGGTATTTATGGGCGTTCAGCTGAGCCTGGACGGCACCAAACTGGTGGTGAACAGCGCGCCTTCCGTGCGCTGGGAATGGGTCTATATCGGCACGGCTGTGGTGCTGGCGTTCCAGCTGCTGCGCCCGCTGTTCCAGAAGGGTATGAAGAAAGTGTCCGGGCCGAAGTTTGTGCTGCCGGCGCTGGACGGCTCCACGGTTAAGCAGAAGCTGTTCCTGGGGGCGCTGCTGGTAGCGGCGGTAGCCTGGCCATTCCTGGTTTCACGTGGCACCGTAGACATTGCTACGTTAACCATGATTTACATCATCCTCGGCCTGGGACTGAACGTGGTGGTCGGGCTGTCTGGGCTGCTGGTGCTGGGCTATGGCGGTTTTTATGCCATCGGTGCCTACACCTTTGCGTTGCTGAACCACTATTACGGCCTGGGCTTCTGGACCTGCCTGCCGCTGGCGGGCCTGGTCGCTGCCGCTGCGGGTTTCCTGCTCGGCTTCCCGGTGCTGCGCCTGCGCGGTGACTATCTGGCGATCGTGACGCTGGGCTTCGGCGAAATCGTCCGTATCCTGCTGCTGAACAATACCGAGATTACCGGCGGCCCTAACGGCATCAGCCAGATCCCAAAACCCACCTTCTTCGGCCTGGAGTTTAGCCGTACCGCGCGCGAAGGCGGCTGGGATACTTTCAGCAACTTCTTTAACGTGGCCTATGACCCGAGCGACAGGGTTATCTTCCTTTATCTGGTTGCGCTGCTGCTGGTGGTGCTGTCGCTGTTCGTGATTAACCGCCTGCTGCGTATGCCGCTGGGCCGTGCCTGGGAAGCGCTGCGCGAAGATGAAATCGCCTGTCGCTCGCTGGGCCTGAACCCAACTCGTATTAAACTGACCGCATTCACTATTAGCGCCGCGTTCGCAGGTTTTGCCGGGACGCTGTTTGCCGCACGTCAGGGCTTTGTCAGCCCGGAATCCTTCACCTTTGCCGAGTCGGCGTTTGTGCTGGCGATTGTGGTGCTGGGCGGGATGGGCTCGCAGTTCGCGGTAATTCTGGCCGCTGTCCTGCTAGTTGTCTCTCGCGAGCTGATGCGTGACCTGAACGAGTACAGCATGCTGGTGCTCGGTGGCCTGATGGTGCTGATGATGATTTGGCGTCCACAGGGCCTGCTGCCGATGACGCGCCCGCACGTGAAACTGAGGAAAGAGCAAGTAGTGAAAGGAGAGCAGGCATGAGTCAGCCATTGTTATCCGTAAGCGGTCTGATGATGCGTTTCGGCGGCCTGCTGGCCGTCAACAATGTCTCGCTCGAGCTGCATCCACAGGAAATTGTTTCGCTTATCGGCCCGAACGGGGCCGGTAAAACCACGGTATTTAACTGCCTGACCGGCTTTTATAAGCCAACCGGCGGCACCATTATGCTTCGTGACCAGCATCTGGAAGGCTTACCTGGCCAGCAGATTGCGCGCATGGGCGTGGTGCGTACCTTCCAGCACGTTCGCCTGTTCCGTGAAATGACGGTGATTGAGAACCTGCTGGTGGCCCAACATCAGCAGTTGAAAACCGGAGTGTTCTCCGGGCTGCTGAAGACGCCGGGTTTCCGTCGTGCCCAAAGCGAAGCGCTGGACAGAGCGGCAACCTGGCTCGAGCGTATCGGGCTGCTGGAGCACGCTAACCGCCAGGCGAGTAACCTCGCCTATGGCGACCAGCGCCGCCTTGAGATTGCTCGCTGCATGGTGACTCAGCCGGAGATTCTGATGCTGGACGAACCTGCCGCTGGCCTTAACCCGAAAGAAACCCATGAGCTGGATGAGCTGATCATGGAGCTGCGTAATCACCACAACACCACGGTGTTGCTGATTGAGCATGACATGAAGCTGGTCATGGGGATTTCTGACCGTATCTACGTGGTGAATCAGGGAACGCCGTTAGCCAACGGCACGCCGGAGCAAATCCGCAACAACCCTGACGTCATTCGCGCCTATCTGGGTGAGGCTTAAGATGGAAAATGTAATGCTGTCGTTTGACAAGGTGAGCGCCCACTACGGAAAGATTCAGGCGCTGCACGAGGTCAGTCTGCATATTAAACAAGGCGAAATTGTTACGCTCATCGGCGCCAACGGCGCGGGCAAAACCACGCTGCTCGGGACGCTTTGCGGTGACCCGCGCGCCACCAGCGGTCGCGTTGTGTTTGATGGCAAAGATATTACAGACTGGCACACCGCGCGCATCATGCGTGAAGCCGTGGCGATTGTGCCGGAAGGGCGCCGCGTTTTCTCCCGCATGACGGTAGAAGAGAACCTGGCAATGGGCGGCTTTTTTGCCGAGCGTGACCAGTTCCAGGACCGCATTAAGCGCGTCTACGATCTGTTCCCGCGCCTGCACGAGCGCCGTATTCAGCGGGCGGGCACCATGTCAGGCGGCGAACAGCAGATGCTGGCGATTGGCCGGGCGCTGATGAGCCAGCCGCGTCTGTTGCTGTTAGATGAACCGTCGCTGGGGTTAGCGCCGATCATCATCCAGCAAATCTTCGACACCATCGAGCAGCTGCGCAGCGAAGGAATGACCATCTTCCTCGTGGAGCAGAACGCCAACCAGGCGCTGAAGCTGGCCGACCGGGGCTACGTGCTGGAAAACGGCCACGTGGTGCTGGAAGACACCGGCGATGCGCTGCTGGCGAACGAAGCCGTAAGAAGCGCTTATCTGGGCGGCTAATAAAAGCAAAACGGCAACCTCGGTTGCCGTTTTTTTTGTTTGCACCCTCTCCCTGTGGGAGAGGGGCGGGGTGAGGGCATCAGGCAACCCCGTTTTGTTTGCACCCTCTGCCTGTGGGCTGTTCCTTAGCTACAAATATGTTCTATGAAAGTTCGGCTAATGTTCCGTTCACTTCAATTGCAGCTTTACATGCAGCCACGCCCTTGTTCCCGGCTCTCATCGCCCCCGGTGATGACCCAACTCAGGCGGGGNNGCCGGTGGGTTTACCGCTTCAGCGGCGATGAGCTCGCCGGGCGCCTGGGTTGCCAGGAAGATGTTGGAAGGAAAATGTGTATAAGAAGTAGCTCCCTGCAGGCAGAAAGAAAATATATCTCCCGTCGACGACGAAACATTTCATTCACTCCGCTGTAACTATTCTGTCATCCAGCCGTTATTTTTCTGTCATTCGAGCGTGTCATGTTACCTCGCGAGCATAAAACGCGTGATTTCGCGCATCCGGCACAACAAGAGAGATAACCGAATGACATCGTTACGACACACAGCTTTAGCGCTGACGCTTGGTCTGGCATTTGCCTCCCAGGCGATGGCCGTTACCACGATTCCTTTCTGGCATTCAATGGACGGGGAACTGGGTAAAGAAGTGGATTCTCTGGCAAACCGTTTCAACGAAACGCACCCTGATTACAAAATTGTGCCGGTTTATAAAGGCAACTACGAACAGAGCCTGGCGGCGGGCATCGCGGCATACCGTTCCGGTAACGCCCCGGCCATCCTGCAGGTGTATGAAGTCGGCACCGCGACCATGATGGCTTCTAAAGCGATCAAGCCGGTCTACGAAGTATTCAAAGATGCGGGTATCAGCTTCGACGAGTCTCAGTTTGTACCGACCGTGGCCGGTTACTACACCGACTCCAAAACGGGCCACCTGCTGTCCCAGCCTTTCAACAGCTCCACTCCGGTGCTGTACTACAACAAAGACGCTTTCAAGAAAGCTGGCCTGAACCCGGATCAGCCGCCTAAAACCTGGCAGGATGTGGCTGACTACAGCGCCAAACTGCGCGCAGCGGGCATGAAGTGCGGCTACGCCAGCGGCTGGCAGGGTTGGATCCAGCTGGAGAACTTCAGCGCCTGGCACGGCCTGCCGTTTGCGACCAAAAACAACGGCTTTGACGGCACTGACGCAGTTCTGGAGTTCAACAAACCTGAGCAGGTGAAACACATTGCCCTGCTGGAAGCGATGAACAAGAAAGGCGACTTCACCTATTACGGGCGTAAAGACGAGTCCACCGAGAAGTTCTACAACGGCGACTGCGCGATCACTACCGCGTCTTCCGGCTCCCTGGCTGACATCCGTCAGTACGCGAAATTCAACTACGGCGTAGGCATGATGCCTTACGACGCAGACGTGAAAGGCGCTCCACAGAACGCCATCATCGGCGGTGCAAGCCTGTGGGTGATGCAGGGCAAAGACAAGCCTACCTATACCGGCGTGGCCGAGTTCATGCAATTCCTGGCTAAGCCAGAAATCGCCGCTGAATGGCACCAGAAAACCGGCTACCTGCCGATCACGACCGCCGCTTACGACCTGACTCGTAAAGAAGGCTTCTACGACAAGAACCCGGGTGCGGATACCGCCACTCGCCAGATGCTGAACAAGCCGCCGTTGCCGTTCACCAAAGGCCTGCGTCTGGGCAACATGCCGCAGATCCGTACCGTGGTTGACGAAGAGCTGGAGTCTGTCTGGACCGGTAAGAAAACGCCTCAGCAGGCGCTGGACGCTTCCGTTGAGCGTGGTAACCAGCTGCTGCGCCGCTTCGAGCAGTCTACCAAGTCTTAAGTTCTACCCTCGCTCTCACCCGAAAGGGAGGGAGCAGAGTACGGCGCTCTCTGTCAAAGGAGAGCGTTGTGCTGAGGGGCAAAGCACCGCCTGTAATAACATTAATCGAGTAACCCTATGTCATCATCTCGCCCGGTGTTCCGTTCAAGTTGGCTACCCTATGCGCTGGTCCTGCCGCAGCTGATCATCACCGTCATTTTCTTTATCTGGCCAGCGGGTGAAGCTCTCTGGTACTCGCTGCAAAACCTTGACCCGTTTGGTCTGTCCAGCCACTTTGTTGGCCTGGATAACTTCGTGCAGCTGTTCCACGATAGCTATTATCTGGACTCTTTCTACACCACCATAATCTTCAGTGGCCTGGTGGCGGGCTGCGGGCTGTTGGCTTCGCTGTTCTTCGCCGCGCTGGTGGATTATGTGGTGCGCGGCAGCCGTCTTTATCAGACGCTGATGCTGCTGCCCTACGCCGTAGCGCCCGCCATTGCCGCGGTGCTGTGGATCTTCCTGTTCAACCCAGGGCGCGGGCTGATTACCCACACACTGGAAGAGTTTGGCTATAACTGGAACCACGCGCAAAACAGCGGCCAGGCGATGTTCCTGGTGGTGTTTGCCTCAGTGTGGAAGCAGATCAGCTACAACTTCCTGTTCTTCTTCGCCGCCCTGCAGTCGATTCCGCGCTCGCTGGTGGAAGCCGCAGCGATTGATGGAGCCGGCCCCGTTCGCCGCTTCTTCTTTATCTCGCTGCCGCTTATCGCCCCGGTGAGCTTCTTCCTGCTGGTGGTGAACCTGGTGTATGCCTTCTTCGACACCTTCCCGGTGATTGACGCGGCAACCGGCGGTGGCCCGGTGCAGGCAACCACCACGCTTATCTACAAGATTTATCGCGAAGGGTTTGCCGGGTTGGATCTCTCTTCCTCGGCGGCGCAATCGGTGGTGCTGATGCTGCTGGTTATTGTCCTGACGGTGGTTCAGTTCCGCTTCGTTGAACGTAAGGTGCGCTACCAATGATTGAGAACCGTCGCGGGCTGACTATCTTCAGCCACACCATGCTGATTCTGGGCATCATCGTCATTCTGTTCCCGCTGTACGTGGCGTTTGTTGCCGCGACGCTGGATAACAAAGCGGTATTCGACACGCCGATGACGCTGATCCCCGGCACTCATCTGTGGGAAAACATTAGCTACATCTGGACTAACGGCGTGGCGGTCAACAGCGCGCCGTTCAGCCGCCTGCTGTTTAACAGCACGGTGATGGCGCTGGTGATCACCATCGGTAAAATCGCCGTGTCGATGCTGTCGGCTTTCGCCATCGTCTGGTTCCGCTTCCCGCTGCGTAACCTGTTCTTCTGGATGATCTTTATCACCCTGATGCTGCCGGTCGAAGTGCGTATTTTCCCGACGGTTGAGGTTATCTCTAACCTGAAAATGCTCGACAGCTACACCGGCCTGACGCTGCCGCTGATGGCGTCGGCCACGGCCACGTTCCTGTTTCGCCAGTTTTTCATGACGCTGCCAGACGAGCTGATGGAAGCGGCCCGCATCGACGGCGCCTCGCCGATGCGCTTTTTCTTCGACATCGTGCTGCCGCTGTCCAAAACCAACCTGGCGGCGCTGTTCGTGATCACCTTTATCTACGGCTGGAACCAGTATCTCTGGCCGCTGCTGATTATCACCGATGCTGACCTCGGCACCGCCGTGGCGGGGATCAAGGGCATGATTGCCAGCGGTGATGGCGTCACGCAGTGGAACCAGGTCATGGCAGCGATGCTGCTGACGCTCGTCCCACCGGTTGTTATCGTTTTAGTTATGCAGCGCGCCTTTGTGCGTGGTCTGGTTGATAGTGAGAAGTAGGAACCTTTCATGGCTGGTTTAAAATTACAGGCAGTAACCAAGAGCTGGGACGGTAAAACCCAGGTGATTCAGCCGCTGACGGTTGACGTTGCGGACGGCGAGTTCATCGTGATGGTCGGGCCTTCCGGCTGCGGTAAATCTACGCTGCTGCGTATGGTGGCCGGGCTGGAGCAGGTGACCAGCGGCGATATCTGGATTGACAGCCAGCGCGTCACCGACATGGAACCCAAAGAGCGCGGCATCGCGATGGTATTTCAGAACTACGCGCTCTACCCGCACATGACGGTAGAAGAGAACATGGCCTGGGGCCTGAAAATCCGTGGCCTGGGCAAAGAGCAGATTCGCCTGAAGGTGCTGGAAGCCGCTCGTATTCTGGAGCTGGATGCGCTGCTGACCCGCCGCCCGCGAGAGCTTTCCGGCGGCCAGCGTCAGCGCGTCGCCATGGGCCGCGCCATCGTGCGTGACCCGGCGGTATTCCTGTTCGACGAACCGCTGTCCAACCTTGATGCCAAGCTGCGCGTGCAGATGCGTCTTGAACTTCAGCAGCTTCACCGCCGCCTGAAAACCACCAGCTTGTACGTGACGCACGACCAGGTGGAAGCGATGACCCTCGCCCAGCGCGTGATGGTGATGAACAAAGGTATTGCGGAGCAAATTGGTACGCCAGTTGAGGTTTACGAACGCCCTGCCAGCCGCTTTGTGGCAAGCTTTATCGGCTCGCCGGCGATGAACCTGCTGGATGGAAATATCAGCATCGATGGTTCACGCTTTGAGCTGAACGGCGGCGATGCGCTGCCGATGGGTAGCCAGCGTTTACAGTGGGTTGGCCGCCCGATGACGCTGGGTATCCGCCCGGAACATATTGCGATAAGCTCTCAGGAAGCAGGTGGCATACCAATCGTGGTGGAAACCCTTGAAATGCTGGGCGCTGATAACCTGGTACACGGCCGCTGGGGTGGGCAAAAGGTGGTGATTCGCCTTGGGCACCAGGAACGCTCGCAGCCGGGCACTACGCTCTGGGTTCATCTGCCGGAAGAATATCTGCACTTTTTTGATGGCAAAAACGGACAACGTTTATGAGCAACTGGCCCTATCCAAAAATCGTCGCCCACCGTGGCGGCGGTAAGCTGGCACCGGAAAATACCCTCGCGGCAATCGACGTGGGGGCACGTTACGGCCACACGATGATTGAGTTTGACGCCAAGCTGTCCCGCGACGGGCAAATTTTCCTGCTGCACGACGACACGCTTGAGCGCACCAGCAACGGCTGGGGCATTGCCGGCGAGCTGAGCTGGGACAATCTGCTGAAGGTTGACGCCGGAAGCTGGTTCAGCCGTGAATTTGCCGGTGAGCCGCTGCCGCTGCTTTCTCAGGTGGCCGAGCGTTGTAAACAGCACGGCATGATGGCAAATATCGAGATTAAACCAACCACCGGGCTGGAAACAGAAACCGGGAAAGTGGTTGCTCTGGCGGCTCGGGAACTGTGGGCCGGGCAAACGGCACCGCTGCTTTCTTCTTTCGAGATTGAAGCCCTGGAAGCCGCCCAGCTTGCTGCACCTGAACTGCCTCGCGGCCTGCTGCTGGATGAATGGCGTGATGACTGGCAGGAACTGACCACCCGCTTACAGTGCGTGTCTATTCACCTGAATCATCAGCTGTTAGATGAGGCTCGGGTGAAGGCGCTGAAAGCGGCCGGATTGTACATTCTGGTGTATACCGTGAACGTTCCCCACCGCGCGGCCGTGCTGCTGCAGTGGGGCGTCGATGCTATCTGTACCGATCGCATCGACGAGATAGGTCCGAACTTCTCCGCATAACGCCTTACGGCGTGACCGGCGGCGGCGTTGAACCACTTTGCTTCAGCATGCCGCCGTTATTTCCTTTTAGCATCCCACCATTGGTGTTCGGCAACGGCTGCTGGCTTATGCCCGGCTGCGACTGCAGGACGCGCTGCTGATTGTTGTTCAACTGCGTCTGAAGCTGCTGTTGCTGTAGCTTGCTCTGCGTTTGTATCTGCTGTTTTAACATCCCCTGCTGTTGGGATTGCTGCGTTTGCATTTGCGTCAGCATCCGCTGCTGGCTCGGGTTCTGATAGCCCGGCTGGTTAGGGTTGTTGGTGGTGTTGAGCGGCTGTGCGAGCGCGGTTAGCGGCAGCAAGGCTGCCAGAAGCCATACCTTTTTCATCGTTATCTCCTCCCATCAGGGGTTCCCCTAAGTTTACTCGGTTTCCTTCATCACGATGATTATTTCGGATTTGTGAACCAGGATTAAGCGGGGACTTTCCCCGGGTAAATGAGGATATAACGATGATAAAGCAGTGGAAAATTTTGCGCTGGGTCGCCATTCCGGCGCTGACTATCGGGCTGTGCTTGACGGTGATTGCCGCTCCTCCGCCTGTCTCCTATGGCGTGGAAATGGATGTTTATCATCCGGTACGCGCGGAACACGGCATGGTAGCTTCGGTGGATGCGGCGGCGACTCAGGTTGGCGTCGATATCTTAAAGCAGGGCGGTAACGCAGTGGATGCTGCGGTTGCCGTAGGTTATGCCCTTGCGGTCACGCACCCGCAGGCGGGCAACATCGGCGGCGGCGGTTTTATGATGCTGCGCACCAAAGACGGCAAAACGACCGCCATCGACTTCCGGGAAATGGCGCCGGAAAAGGCCAGCCGGGATATGTTCCTCGACGATAAAGGCAATGCCGATAGCAAGAAATCGCTAACGTCGCACCTTGCCTCCGGCACGCCGGGCACCGTGGCCGGGTTTAGCCTGGCGTTGGAAAAGTACGGCACCCTGCCGCTAAACAAAGTGGTGCAGCCCGCCATTAAGCTGGCGCGGGACGGCTTCATAGTGAACGATGCGCTGGCAGATGACCTGAAACAGTACGGCGCGGAAGTGATCCCGAACCATGCCAACAGCAAGGCTATTTTCTGGAAAGCGGACGGAGAGCCGCTGCAGAAAGGCGACAAGCTGGTGCAGGCCAACCTCGCGAAAAGCCTGGAAATGATTGCTGAGCAGGGGCCGGATGCCTTCTATAAAGGGGCGATTGCCGACCAGATTACCGAAGAGATGGCAAAGAACGGCGGGCTGATAAGCAAGGCGGATTTGGCCAACTACAAGGCGATTGAGCGCCAGCCCGTCAGCGGCGAATACCGTGGCTACGAAGTCTATTCCATGCCGCCGCCGTCCTCCGGCGGGATCCACATCGTGCAGATCCTCAATATCCTTGAAAACTTCGATCTGGCGAAGTACGGCTTTGGCAGCGCGGACACCCTGCAGATCATGGCCGAGGCGGAGAAATATGCCTACGCGGATCGCTCGGAATACCTTGGTGACCCGGACTTCGTGAAGGTGCCCTGGCAGGCGCTGACCAGCAAGGCTTATGCCAAATCGCTGGCCGGGAAAATTGATATCAACAAGGCTCGCCCGTCGAGCGAAATCAAGCCGGGTAACCTGGCCCCGTACGAAAGCAACCAGACCACGCATTTCTCCGTCGTGGATAAAGACGGCAATGCGGTTGCGGTGACCTATACGTTGAATACCACCTTCGGCACCGGGATTGTCGCCGGTAACACCGGCATCCTGATGAACAACCAGATGGATGATTTCTCCGCCAAACCGGGCGTGCCGAACGTTTACGGGCTGGTGGGCGGGGAGGCCAACGCCGTGGGGCCACACAAACGCCCGTTGTCTTCTATGTCGCCCACCATAGTGGTGAAAGACGGGAAAACCTGGCTGGTAACCGGCAGTCCCGGCGGGAGCCGAATTATCACTACCGTGCTGCAAATGGTAGTAAACAGCATTGATTTTGGCATGAACGTGGCAGAAGCGACCAATGCGCCACGCTTCCATCACCAGTGGTTGCCTGACGAACTGCGGGTGGAGAAAGGCTTTAGCCCGGATACGTTGAGGCTGCTGAAAGAGAAAGGGCAGAACGTCGAGGTGAAGGCCGCGATGGGCAGCACACAGAGCATTATGATTGCGCCCGATGGGAAGCTGTATGGCGCGTCCGATCCGCGTTCAGTGGATGATTTAACCACGGGGTATTGATTGCCTTCTTCTCCATGCGGGGGCTGTCTCTTAGACACAAATACCGACGATTGTGCAGGGCTGGTTAATATTCCGTTCACTTCCAGCGCTGTTTCATATTTAGCCACTGCACCGGTGAACGTCTCGGGAGAATCACCGTCATTCCCCCGAGACCCCGGACTCCCGGCCAAATAAATCGCCGCAAGCGGTAAACCTCCGTTTTATCTCCCAGTCCTGGGTCGGCTGAGACGCGTTCCCGACGCTCTCAGCCTCCGGCCGTTCCCGACGTCCGGACCCTGGCCAGTCGGAGAGAAAACGGAGGCGATTTAAGCCGGAACCGAGCCTCGCTTCAAACCCGCAGCTACACAGAACGTCACAGTCGCTTCAAGACTTACAGCCACACCCTT
>NZ_JACARU010000123.1:0-300 GCF_013386425.1 Cedecea sp. P7760
GTGCCGAAGAACTCGCCGCTCAAGAGCGTGGCCGATCTCAAGGGCAAGCGCGTTGCCTTCAACAAGGGCTCGAACGTGCATTACCTGCTGGTGAAGCTGCTGGAAAAGGCCAACGTGCCTTACAGCGATATCCAGCCTGTGTACCTCACGCCCGCCGATGCGCGTGCCGCCTTCGAGCGCGGCGCCATCGACGCCTGGGTGATCTGGGATCCGTTCTTTGCCGCGGCCGAACAGCAGCTGGGCGCGCGCGTGCTGGCCGACGGCACGGGCGTGGTCAACAACTCGCAGTACTTCCTGGCG
>NZ_JACARU010000124.1:0-307 GCF_013386425.1 Cedecea sp. P7760
CTACCCGTACCGGGCGGTCCTGCAGGGGACGTACCAGATCGTCAGCGGCGTCCATCAAGGTGAACAGGTCAGTGCCATGGTTCCAGCCCAACTTGTCGATGGCGGCGATGAAGACTTCCAGCGGGGCGTTACCTGCCCCGGCACCCATACCGGCCAGCGAGGCGTCGACCCGGTCACAACCGTTTTCCACGGCGACAATCGAGTTTGCGACCCCCAACGACAGATTGTGGTGCGCATGCATGCCGGTTTGGGTCGAGGGGTCAAGGACGTCTTTGAAGGCTTTGAAGCGCTCGGCAATACCCTGCAT
>NZ_JACARU010000125.1:0-459 GCF_013386425.1 Cedecea sp. P7760
CTCTACAAGACTCAAGCTTGCCAGTTTCGAATGCAGTTCCCAGGTTGAGCCCGGGGATTTTACATCCGACTGAACAAACCGCCTGCGTGCGCTTTACGCCCAGTAATTCCGATTATCGCTTGCACCCTCCGTATTACCGCGGCTGCTGGCACGGTGTTAGCCGGCGCTCCTTCTGCGAGTAACGTCAATCGCTAAGGGTATTAACCTTAACGCCTTCCTCCTCCCTGAAAGTACTTTACAACCCGAAGGCCTTCTTCATACACGCGGCATGGCTGCATTAGGCTTGCGCCCCTCGTGCAATCTTCCCCACTGCTGTCTCCCGTAGGAGTCTGGACCGTGTCTCCGTTCCAGTGTTGCTTGTCATCCTCTCAGACCAGCTAGGCATCGTCGCCTAGGTGTGCCATTACTCCACCTATTAGCTAATTCCATCTCGCTTCATCTGATGGCCAGAGGCCCGAA
>NZ_JACARU010000126.1:0-333 GCF_013386425.1 Cedecea sp. P7760
ATGTGGGCTTGCCAAATGCGTTTGACTCTGGGAAAACGCCCATTTGGCGCGATCCGCGCATTACACAAAACGAGAAAAAATGAGCACCGAACTGGAAATCACCGACATCCGCCTCGGCGACGGCAAAACCGTGGTCAAAGGCGCCCTGATCACCACGCAATACACCGGCACTCTGGAAGACGGCACGGTGTTCGACTCCTCATGGGAACGCGGCAAGCCGTTTCAGTGCGTGATCGGCACCGGTCGCGTCATCAAGGGCTGGGACCAGGGGCTGATGGGCATGAAAGTTGGCGGCATTCGCACGTTGTTTGTGCCGGCGCACCTGGCCTACGG
>NZ_JACARU010000127.1:0-304 GCF_013386425.1 Cedecea sp. P7760
GGCGTGGCGTACGGCGAAAACCGCTTCAAACTGAGCGACCCGGCCGCGCGCTTTTATCCACCGATGAAGCAGCACCCGACCATTACCCTGGGGCACCTGCTCAATTGGGCCTCGGGCCTGGACTGGCAGGAAGATTACGAATACGCGCCGCTGAAATCCCCGGCGGTGGCCATGCCCTACACCCGTGGCCGCGCCGATATGGCGGAGTTTGCCGCTGATACCAGCCCCTTCGCCGAACCTGGCCAGGCATTCCGCTACTCCAGCGGGGACAGCAATCTATTGTCTGCTGCCCTCAAGGGCATGC
>NZ_JACARU010000015.1:0-112708 GCF_013386425.1 Cedecea sp. P7760
CCGAAGGTGTTTTGAGAGAAATTAGAGAGAAAGAGTAAATTTTCAGCTTAGTTCAGGATTAGATTGATGGTTATGCGAGAGCATGACGGTCAATAAACAGAATTTGCCTGGCGGCCGTAGCGCGGTGGTCCCACCTGACCCCATGCCGAACTCAGAAGTGAAACGCCGTAGCGCCGATGGTAGTGTGGGGTCTCCCCATGCGAGAGTAGGGAACTGCCAGGCATCAAATTAGCAGTAATGGTCAGTAATACGAGGCAGTTCACTACTCTCAGAGAGTAGGACTGACGAACCGAAAGGTGAGTCTGAACGCTGCGAAGCAGCGGCCCGTAGGGTGAACGCAAGTTCATCAACTGCCAGGCATCAAATTAAGCGTGCTGATATGGCTCAGTTGGTAGAGCGCACCCTTGGTAAGGGTGAGGTCCCCAGTTCGACTCTGGGTATCAGCACCAGTTTTTAGGTTTAAGTTCGGCACGTAGAAAAGAATTTGCCTGACGGCCGTAGCGCGGTGGTCCCACCTGACCCCATGCCGAACTCAGAAGTGAAACGCCGTAGCGCCGATGGTAGTGTGGGGTCTCCCCATGCGAGAGTAGGGAACTGTCAGGCATCAAATAAAACAAAAAACCTCAGCTTATTAGCTGGGGTTTTTTGTTTTTTGTTTTCTGAATTCGGAAAACACCATAAAAAAGGCCGCATCAGCGGCCTTTGTCGTTTAATGGATAACCTGAGACAAGAAAGCTCGCGTTCTTTCTGATTTCGGATGGGCAAAAAACTCTTCAGGCGGGGCCTGTTCTACGATCTCTCCGCGATCCATAAAGATAACCCGGTCAGCTACGGTGCGGGCAAAACCCATTTCGTGCGTGACGCAGAGCATTGTCATGCCGGATTCTGCCAGCCCTATCATGGTGTCCAACACTTCTTTCACCATTTCCGGGTCAAGTGCCGAAGTTGGCTCGTCAAAAAGCATGATTTTGGGTTTCATACACAGTGAGCGGGCAATGGCCACACGTTGCTGCTGGCCTCCCGATATTTGCCCTGGGAATTTATGCGCGTGTTCGGAGATTCTCACTCGCTCGAGATAATGCATCGCCAGCGCCTCGGCCTCTTTCTTAGGCATCTTACGAACCCAGACAGGGGCCAGAGTGCAGTTCTGCAGGACGGTTAAATGCGGGAACAGGTTAAAGTGCTGGAAGACCATGCCGACTTCGGTACGGACTTTTTCTATATTCCGCAGATCGTCATTCAGCTCTGTTCCATCGACGACAATACGCCCCTGCTGATGCTCTTCAAGATGGTTGATGCAGCGAATCGTGGTGGATTTTCCGGAGCCCGATGGCCCGCACAATACGATACGCTCACCCTGCTTCACATTGAGATTAATGTCTTTTAAAACATGGAATTGACCATACCACTTATTCACGTTTTCCAGCGTGATCATCGTGTCGGCAGCCTGCGGTGTCATTTTACTCATGATAATCCTTAGTGCGGCGTACGGCCGGTGTGGAAGCGCTTTTCCAGATGCTGGCTATAGCGCGACATGCTAAAACAGAAAATCCAATAGACGATGGCGGCAAAGACGTAGCCTTCTGTCGACATCCCCAGCCAGGCCGGATCAACCGTTGCCTGCTGGACGCTACTGAACAGATCGAACAGGCCGATGATGATCACCAGACTGGTATCTTTGAACAGCGCAATAATCGTGTTTACCAGACCCGGGATCACCAGCTTTAGCGCCTGCGGTAATATCACTAATCCTTGCGTCTTCCAGTAGCCGAGAGCCAGTGACTCCGCTGCCTCATATTGCCCTTTCGGCAAAGCCTGCAGCCCGCCGCGAACCACCTCTGCGACATAGGCAGACTGGAACAAAATCACCCCGACCAGCGCCCGAATCAGTTTATCGATGGTGGTGCCTTCCGGGAGAAATAGCGGCAGCATCACCGAAGACATAAAGAGCACCGTAATCAGCGGTACACCACGCCAAAATTCGATAAACATTATCGAGAGCACTCTCACTACCGGCATGCGTGAACGCCTGCCCAGCGCCAGCAAAATACCCAGCGGTAATGCTCCTGCAATGCCGACCGATGCCACGATCAGGGTGAGCGTTAAGCCGCCCCAGAGACGTGTTTCAACACGTTCCAGACCTAAAAAGCCACCGTACATCAGCCACCAGACGACGACCGGATAAGCTACTGCCCAGCAGGCAATATAGCGGCCGCGATGAGGGAGCGATTTCCAGAACATGACCGCAACGGAAAGCAGCCCAATGATAAGCGCAAGGTTGATTCGCCAGCGCCACTCGTGAGGGTAAAGCCCGTACATGAACTGGCCGAAACGTTCGTGGATAAACACCCAGCATGCCCCGCCTTTAGTGCAGTCGGCTCTGGTCTCGCCTACCCAGTTCGCCTGGAAAACTGCCCAGTTCAGCAGCGGAGGGATAAGCACCCACATCAAGCTGAAACACAGCAGCGTAAGCAGGGTATTCAACCAGCTGGAGAAGAGGTTTTTACGCATCCATCGCCAGACTCGCTCTGCAGAGTTGCCTGTCGGGCGGGCACTGTGCGCCTTCAGAACTTTAATCATCGACATTCCTTAGCGCTCAACCAGGGCAATACGGCGGTTATAGACGTTCATCAGCAGCGAGATAACGAGGCTGATAACCAGATAAACGGACATTGTGATAGCGATGGTTTCGATTGCCTGTCCCGTCTGGTTCAGTACGCTACCGGCAAACAGAGAGACCATATCCGGATAACCAATCGCCGCCGCCAGAGAGGAGTTTTTGACGATGTTCAGATACTGGCTGGTCAATGGCGGGATAATGACTCTCAGCGCCTGAGGCACGATCACCTGCCGCAGCGTCACCTGCTTAGGCAAACCGAGGGACAGGGCGGCTTCATGCTGGCCATAAGGGACCGATTGAATACCCGAGCGAATGATTTCGGCAATAAAGACCGAGGTATAGACCGAAAGCGCCAGCGTTAAAGCCGCGAGTTCAGGGATAAGCACAATCCCGCCGCGGAAGTTAAAGCCGTGCAGAGCGGGAATATCCCAATGCAACGCCGCGCCGAAGATCAAATGTGCAATGAGGGGCAGGGCAACGATCAGCGCGATCGTCACGGGCCAGGTACGACGAATTTGCCCGGTCTTCATCTGATGCATTTTGTTATAGCGATACAGTCCCGCAGAGACGAGAAGCGCAAGCAGCACGGCAGCAGAAAATGCCAGCAGGCCTTCCCCTATAACCGGGGCCGGAAGAGACAGCCCGCGATTGCTCAAATACATCAGGCTGAAAGCATCCAAAGCCTGGCGTGGGCCCGGCAGATTACGCAGAACGGCAAAGTACCAGAAGAAAATTTGCAGCAGCGGGGGGATGTTGCGAAACGTCTCTATATAAAAGGTAGAAAGCTTACGCACCAGCCAGTTATCAGAGAGCCGTGCCAGGCCCACAAAGAAGCCAATAAACGTGGCAAACACGATACAGAGTACGGAGACCAGCAGGGTATTCAGGAGCCCGACAACGAAGACTTTTCCGTAGGTGTCCCCCTGGTCGTAGTCAATCAGATGCTGGACGATGCCAAATCCGGCGGCGCGATCGAGAAAGGCAAAGCCGGAGGTAATACCGCGGCTATCCAGATTGGTGATGGTGTTGTGAATCAGATAAACGGCCACGCCAATCACAAAACTAATGGCGACTATCTGATACAGCCAGGCGCGAACCGAAGGGTTAGAAAAAGATAAGTCGGCCTTCACGGCTGGGCGGTGATGACGCATAAGCAAACCTCAGTAACAGGAACATAGATCCTGGGCACCGCACCGAGCAGTGCCCTGTTCTGGTATTTCGCTTAGCGAACCGGCGGGGCGTACTGAATACCGCCGTTGTTCCACAGGTTGTTCTGGCCACGTTTGATTTTCAGCGGACTTTGGGCCCCGACGTTGCTCTCGAAGATCTCTGCGTAGTTACCTACCTGCTTCACGATGTTGTAGGCCCACTTGTTATCCAGCTTCAGGTCTTTGCCGAAATCGCCTTCTTTCCCTAGCAGGTGAGCCATATCGGGCGTGGTTGGGTTAGCGGCCATCTGGTCAACGTTTTTAGAGCTGATGCCCATCTCTTCGGCATTCAACATGGCAAACAGCGTCCAGCGCACAATAGAGAACCAGTCATCGTCGCCGCGGCGGACAACAGGCCCGAGAGGCTCTTTAGAGATAACTTCTGGCAGGACGAGCCATTCGGCCGGGTTGCTGAGCTTGATGCGCAGGGCATACAGCTGGGACTGATCTGAGGCCAGGGTATCGCAGCGCCCGGACTCCAGTGCTTTTGCCGACTCATCTGAGCGGTCAAATGTCACCGGCGTGTACTTCATGTTATTGGCTTTGAAGTAGTCGGCGACGTTCAGCTCGGTATCCGTTCCTGCCTGAATGCATACGGTTGCGCCGTCGAGCTCTTTAGCACTCTTCAGGCCGGCTTTATTGTGGGTCAGGAAGCCGATGCCGTCGTAATATGTGACGCCGGTAAAGACCATCCCCATGCCTGCGTCACGAGAGGAAGTCCAGGTGGTGTTACGGGAAAGAATATCGACCTCGCCGGACTGCAGCGCAGTAAAACGTTCTTTCGCCGTCAGCGGGGTGTATTTGACTTTAGAAGCATCGCCGAACACGGCCGCCGCCACGCCGCGGCAAACATCTACGTCGATACCGGTAAATTTGCCGCTGCCGTCAGCGTAAGAAAAGCCCGGCAGGCCGTCACTGATCCCGCATTGCACGAAGCCCTTCTTTTTTACGGCATCCAGCGTGGTGCCTGCATGAGCCTGATTAGCCATCGCGAACAGCGTACCGGTAGCGACCAGAGTGGCGATCATCATCTTCTTCATAAATGCATCCTGTGTGGCGAAATTATCGTTATTGGCGTAATGGCGTCCGGGAGACGCCGTATCCCTGTTCGTAGCAAATGCCCGAGTCATATTCGGTAAAGCAAAGGGGATGCCAGGTTTACGCGGAGTGTCGGATGCAGGAGACGGCTGAAATAAATGAAGAGAGCGAACGGTGAACGCTCCGAAAGAGTGCAATACTGCAACTAACGGCGCATTTCAGAGCAAAATGATTCAGATGTTGCAGGAAGAATAAACAAAAAAGCGCGAGAGGCTCGCGCTTTGATATGAAGAAAGGCTTATTTGGTTAACGCCACGATACCCAGGGCAACGCCTGCCACGGCGGCAGTGCCGGCGGCAATTGCGCCTGCGGTTTCCCAGTTATCCTGGGTGGTGCCTTTCATACAGGTATTGGTGTGCACCAGGCGTCCCTGGTCATCATAGACCGGTACGCAAGGAGACTCGGTCGCGCAGCCTGCCAGAAACGTGGTGAGCAACGCAGCGGCGATGAATTTAGTCATTTTGGACCTCGTTTGAACCAAACGCCGGAACAGGGATCGCTCTCGTAGGTGCCCATAAAGGTACGAAGCTTTCTCGGATGCTGTGCCGGAGTGAATGTGGCTATTTTACCACTGCGTATCAGACCACAGGATTGGGGAATAATTGCAAAGCGTGTGCAGTGTAAACAAAGTGAAGGAAATAGCTCAGCAGCGGCAAATGATGATGAAAAACGTCAGGTCTCAGGTGAATAAAAGAAAAAAGGCGCTTCCCCATGCCGGTTCGCGCCTTTTCACAACACTCGCTGATTAGTATCAGTTCATGCCGTATTTTTTCAATTTCTTACGCAGCGTACCGCGGTTGATGCCCATCATCAGGGCAGCACGGGTCTGGTTGCCACGGGTGTATTGCATCACCATGTCCAACAATGGCTGTTCTACTTCAGCCAGTACCAGCTCATACAGGTCGTTCACATCCTGACCGTTCAGTTGAGCAAAATAGTTCTTCAGTGCCTGTTTCACGGAATCACGCAGGGGTTTTTGGGTTACCTGATCCTGAGAGTTAACGGTAGAAACGGTCAGTACGTCAGAATTTACGCGTTGTTCGAACATAGTTCTGTCAGCTCTTTATTTCTGTTTACGCAAAATTTTCGAAGTATGCCTCCAACGCCTCCAGCTGTACGCTGGCATCCTCAATGGCGTTGAATGTGCGCCGAAACTGGTCATTTGGAGCGTGCTCCTGGAGATACCAGGAGACGTGTTTACGTGCAATTCGGTAACCTTTTACATCGCCATAAAAGCTATGCAGTTCCCGAATGTGCGAGCAAAGTAAGCGCTTCACCTCTGCCAGAGGCAAGGGCGGTAGCAGCTCTCCAGTGTCCAGATAATGCTGGATTTCCCGAAAGATCCAGGGTCTTCCCTGAGCCGCACGGCCTATCATCAGGGCATCAGCCCCCGTATAGTCAAGTACAGCTCTGGCTTTAAGCGGGTCAGTAATGTCACCATTCGCGATAATCGGAATGGAAACTTTCTGCTTAACTGCCCGAATGCTGTCGTATTCAGCATCGCCCTGGAATAAACAGGCGCGTGTGCGTCCATGAATTGTCAGAGCCTGAATCCCACAGTCTTCAGCCAGTTGGGCAATCTCTACACAGTTACGGTGCGCGGGCTCCCAGCCGGTACGAATTTTCAACGTCACAGGAACATCCACTGCCTTCACTACCGTCGTCACGATGTCCTTTACCAGACTCGGGTACTGCAGAAGGGCTGAACCTGCCAGCTTACGATTCACCTTTTTTGCCGGACAACCCATATTGATATCAATAATCTGGGCGCCATTAGCCACGTTTATACGCGCGGCTTCTGCCATCTCTTCAGGTACGCTACCGGCAATTTGCACGGTGCGAATACCCGGTTCATCCACATGTACCATCCGTAAACGGGACTTATCGCTCGCCCAAACTTCTGGGTTAGAGGACATCATCTCGGAAACGGTTAACCCTGCTCCCATCTCGTAGCACAGCGTCCTGAATGGTCTGTCAGTAATGCCAGCCATAGGTGCTGCGATCAGGCGATTTCTGAGCTGGTGGTGTCCGATGCGCATGAGTTAAGAAATGACCATACTGTGCCTGCAAGGCGGCGTATATTACGCATTTTTTGCACGAGATGAAAGGCCAAACTTTGAACAATCCTCTGTCACAGATCAATGAAGCGGCAACAAGCGCGGCCTTAATTGGTAATTAATTCATTTAATCAGTGGGTTAGGATTTTTCGTTTATTTCGTGTTGTTTTAAATTTTCCTGAAAGTTAGCAGAAATATGCTGTCTGACAGAGTGTTTTTACCATATAAACCGCTGTTTTTATGGTCAGTTTTGGGTTTTTTATGCGAACAAGCTCTCATTTTTGGATGCTGATTGCCCACTAAAACTGGCTAAAAACGACACACGGCAGCAGCGCCGTATGCCGTTATTTTCATCAGCTGTGCTTACGACCGGTGATGCGGCACCACTCTTCTTTTTCCGCGACAGGGTCGAGGGTGAATTTATCAGCGTAAGCTTCGCAAACGCCTTCGGCCTGGCTGGCCAGTACGCCAGAAAGGCCCAGGAAACCGCCCTCAACCGGCAGCACGCTGATTAACGGCGCTAACTCACGTAAAGGGCCTGCGAGGATGTTGGCGACCACCACGTCGGCGCTCATGGCTTCTGGCTGGTCTTTTGGCAGGTAAAGCTCAAGACGCTCTGAAACGCCGTTGCGTTCGGCGTTGTCACGGCTGGCCTGAATCGCCTGTGGGTCGATATCAATGCCGATGGCTTTTGCGGCACCCAATTTCAGGGCGGCAATGGCCAGGATCCCGGAGCCGCAGCCGAAGTCGATAATGGTTTTGCCGGCCAGGTCCAGGCCGTCGAGCCATTCGAGGCACAGCGAGGTCGTTGGGTGAGTTCCGGTGCCAAACGCCAGGCCCGGATCGAGCATCACGTTGACGGCGTTTTCGTCCGGCACATCACGCCAGCTTGGGCAAATCCACAGGCGTTCGCCAAAGCGCATCGGGTGGAAGTTATCCATCCATTCGCGCTCCCAGTCTTTGTCTTCCAGCTGCTCCACTTTGTGGTGGAAGCCCTGGCCCAGCAAAGGACAGTTCTCCAGCATAGCCACGACTTCTTCCATGTCGGTTTCTGCGTCATACAGGCCGATAACGTCGGTGTCGCCCCAAAGGCGGGTTTCGCCAGGCAGCGGCTCAAAGACCGGCGTGTCGTGGGTGTCCTGGAAGGTGACGGAAACCGCTCCGCTTTCAATCAGCGCATCGCCCAGGCTTTCAGCGTTGCCGCCGGTGGTGTTAATTTTCAGTTGGATCCATGGCATGGCGAAACTCTTTATTTATCAGTAGTGGAAACAAGAAGGGGTTCCGGAACGGTATGACCAAATCGGTTACCTATCAGGAACGCCAGCAAGCTTAATAGCAGCGACGGCACAATCGGGTGGAAGCCGAAGAGCTGGAGGCTGAAGCTGGCGAGCACCGCGTACAGCACGCCGCCGACAATCATGCCGCTTAGCGCGCCTGCGGCGTTGGCTTTCTCCCAGTAGAGGCCCAGCACCAGCGGCCACAGGAAAACGGCCTCAAGGCCGCCGAAGGCCAGCAGGTTGAGCCAGATAATCATCTCCGGCGGGCGCCAGGCTGCCAGCATCATCAGCAGGCCCAGCACCAGCGTCGTGGTAGTGGAGATGCGCTTCAGGCGGCTTTCATGACGAATTTTAGCCGGACTTGCACTGAGCCACAGGTCTTTCACGATTGTCGCCGATGCCTGCAGCAGGTGCGCGTTAACGTTGGACATAATGGCGGCCATTGGCGCGGCCAGGAATAACCCAGCTGCCCACGGGGGAAGAACCTGCATCATCAGGGTTGGGATCACCAGGTCTGGCACCGTCAGCCCCGGAATAACCGCTCTGCCCAGCGCGCCGGCAAGGTGCATGCCCAGCATAAGAATGGCGACCACAATGGTGCCGATAATAATTCCGCGGTGTACGGCCTTACTGTCCTTATAGGAGATACAGCGCACCGCCGTGTGCGGCAGGCCGATAACGCCGAAACAGACCAGCACCCAGAAGGACGTCATAAAGGTTGGCGTCAGAATATCGCCCGCGCCCTGCGGGCTCACCAGTTTCGGATCGATATGCTCTAACGTCTGTACCGCGTTCCCTAATCCGCCCGCGGCGTGAACAACGCCAACCAGCAGAACGATGGTGCCTATCAGCATCACCATGCCCTGCATGGTGTCGTTGAGTACGCTGGCGCGGAAGCCGCCGAAGGCGGTATACAGGGCGATGGTTATCCCGAAAATCAGCAGGCCGGTTTCGTATTTTATGCCCGCTGCCGTTTCCAGCAGCCTTGCGCCACCGATGAACTGCACGGCAATTGCGCCCACAAAGGCGACCAGCAGGCTGACGCTGGCAATCCAGACGACGGCCCGATTCTGATAGCGAGCCTGCAGCATGTCGTTGAGGGTAATGGCGTTATAGCGGCGCGCCAGGATGGCGAACTTTTTCCCCAGGATCCCCAGAGAAAGCCAGATCGTCGGGATCTGAATCATCGCCAGCAGCACCCAGCCGAGGCCGTATTTATAGGCGGCGCCAGGCCCGCCAATAAACGAACTGGCGCTGATATAGGTGGCGGTGAGCGTCATTGCCAGCACAAAACCGCCCATCGAACGGCTCCCGAGGAAATACTCGCTCAGGAAAGTGCCGGAGCTGCGTTGGCGCATGGCGTAGAAGGAGAGACCAAAGACCGCTATCAGGTAGACAACCAGCACGGCAATGACTTCATTTTGCATGGTCATCTCCCAGAGGAATATCGCGGAAAATGGTTTTCACCATCAGCCAGCAAAGCAGGTTAAACAGCAGCGGCACCAGCAGGCAGGCCATCTCGAACCAGTGCGGTAACCCGGTGATGCCCTGGGCATTATCAGGTAAGTAAGCAGCCACTAACCACGCGGCAAGATAAAGCAGGGTCAGCCAGAGCGCCCAGCGCGCTTCTTTATGGGCCTGAACAAAACGCTTGTCCATTTTTGTCCCTTGAGTTCGCGGAAAGCGGGGATTGTAACGCATCCATCCAGCGGGGGAATACAAAAAGAAAAGGCCGGAGATCCGGCCTTTTGTCGACATGTTCAACGGAAACTTAGTGCTGAAGACCGAGTTTCTTCTCCAGATAGTGGATGTTAGTTCCACCGTGCTGGAAGTTTTCGTCGTTCATGATTTTGGTCTGCAGCTCGATGTTGGTTTTGATGCCATCGATAATCAGTTCCGCCAGGGCGTTTTTCATGCGGGCAATAGCCACTTCACGCGTTTCGCCGTAGCAGATGAGCTTCCCAATCATTGAATCGTAGTACGGCGGTACGGTGTAGCCGGCGTAGATATGCGATTCCCAACGCACGCCAAAACCACCAGGCGCATGGAAGCGCGTGATTTTGCCCGGGCTTGGCAGGAAGGTGTTCGGGTCTTCGGCGTTGATACGGCATTCCACCGCATGGCCGGTAACGTGAACGTCTTCCTGTTTGATGGACAGCGGCTGACCGGCAGCAATGCGCAGCTGCTCTTTGATCAGGTCCACGCCGGTGATCATTTCGGTAACCGGGTGTTCTACCTGAATACGGGTGTTCATTTCGATGAAATAGAACTCGCCGTTTTCGAACAGGAACTCGAAGGTCCCTGCGCCGCGGTAGTTAATGTCGATACAGGCTTTTGCACAGCGGTCGCCGATGAATTTACGCAGCTCAGGCGTGATGCCCGGCGCTGGCGCTTCTTCAACAACTTTCTGGTGGCGGCGCTGCATGGAGCAGTCACGCTCGGCCAGATAGATAGCATGACCCTGGCCGTCGGCCAGCACCTGAATCTCGATATGGCGTGGGTTCTCGAGGTATTTCTCCATGTAAACCATGTCGTTGTTGAAAGCCGCTTTGGCTTCCGCACGGGTCATGTTGATGGATTGCTCGAGTTCCGCGTCGCCGCGCACTACGCGCATGCCACGACCGCCGCCGCCGCCGGACGCTTTGATAATAACCGGGTAGCCGATGCGTTTCGCATGGGCACGGTTTTTATCCATGTCGCCGTCCAGTGGGCCGTCAGAGCCTGGTACCGTCGGTACGCCAGCCTGCTTCATCGCGGTGATCGCGGAAACTTTGTCGCCCATCAGGCGGATAGTTTCAGCTTTCGGACCGATGAAGATAAAGCCGGAGCGCTCAACCTGCTCGGCAAAGTTGGCGTTTTCAGACAGGAAGCCATAGCCCGGGTGAATCGCTACCGCGCCGGTGATTTCCGCCGCGGAGATGATGGCCGGGATGTTCAGATAGCTTTTTACGGACGGAGCCGGGCCGATACAGACCGTCTCATCCGCCAGTAATACGTGTTTCAGATCGCGATCCGCGCTTGAGTGCACGGCGACGGTCTTGATGCCCAGTTCTTTACAGGCACGAAGAATACGCAGGGCAATCTCGCCGCGGTTGGCGATGACAATTTTATCCAGCATGTTCGCCTCGTTACTCGATGACGACCAGCGGCTCGTCAAATTCTACCGGCTGACCATTTTCAATCAGAATCGCTTTCACCACACCGGCTTTATCAGATTCGATCTGGTTCATCATTTTCATTGCTTCAACGATGCACAGGGTATCGCCAACGTTAACTTTCTGGCCCACTTCCACGAACGCTTTTGCGTCAGGGCTTGGGGTACGGTAGAAGGTACCGACCATTGGGGAACGTACGATGTGACCACTGACTTCAGCAGCTGCAGGGGCTTCCATGGCTGGGGTTGCGGCTGGCGCAACGGCCTGGGCCAGACCCGGTTGTGGCTGAGGCTGGTACATTGGCGCAGCGTAGGCCTGTTGCATCATTGGGAAACCAGCGTTTGCCGGTGAGCGGCTGATACGTACAGACTCTTCGCCTTCAGAAATTTCCAGTTCAGCGATGCCTGATTCTTCAACCAGCTCGATCAGTTTTTTAATCTTACGAATATCCATGAGTGGGTTCCGTACTCTTTGTTTAGATGGATTTTGACAGGCGTTTTACCGCCGTCTGTAGTGCATATGAATAGCCATCAGCGCCTAATCCGCAGATCACGCCGACGGCCTTATCTGAAAGATATGAATGATGGCGAAACGGTTCACGTGCGTGCACATTGCTGAGGTGAATCTCGATAAACGGGATATCCACCGCCAGTAACGCATCGCGCAGCGCAACGCTGGTATGCGTGAACGCGGCCGGATTAATCAGGATAAAGTCGACAGTGTCTTTGGCCTGATGAATTCGGTCAATCAACGCATACTCCGCGTTAGATTGCAGGTGGCTGAGCGTTACGCCAAGGTTTGTTGCCTCTGCCTCAAGCGTGTTAACAATTTCTGCTAACGTTTGGTGGCCGTACTTGTCCGGCTCCCGCGTGCCCAGCATGTTCAGATTAGGGCCATTCAAAAGCAAAATGTGAAATTCACCCGACATCGTGCTGCCATCTCCTGCAATTAGTAGGCAATTTACAAAATATACCTAAGTTTTCCGGTTGTCACCTTTTCGAGCCGAAAATGGGCGTCAGAAAAAACCGAAGTCGCACATTATAACGATTTCGTAGCATTTGGCAGCTAAATACTGGTCTTATCAGGGAAGATGATCAACCGGTATCCGGAGAACGGTACCGATTGATGTTTTTTCTGCGGAGAAGCACACGCTCTGTGGCTAGCGCCACCACTGGCGAAACTTCTTGTAGCGAAGTGCAAGAAGGATGATAGCGCCCAGCGCATAAAGCAAGGGCTGAGGGGACAAAATCTTAACCGACCAAAGGAAATGAATCGGCGCGAGGATCGCCACCAGATAGACGAAGTTATGCAGTTTCTGCCAACGGGCGCCTAAAAAACGCTGTGCCCGCTGGGTGGACGTGACGGCCAGCGCCAGCAGGATAATCCAGCAGATGATGCCCAGCGTCAGGTAAGGGCGGCTCACCAACTCCTGGCCAAGCAGGCCAAGATTGCTTATTCCCAGCTCCAGCAGCGAATAGCTGGTGAGATGCAGCGTCGCCCAGACAAAGCACCAGACGCCCAGCAGGCGGCGGGTACGAATCAATAGCGGCTGTTTAGCGTAGCGTGCCAGCGGCGTAATCAGCAGCGTTGCCAGCAGCAGTTTCAGCGCCATTCTGCCGGTAAAATGCTGGATATCTTTCGCCGGATCGGCGCTGAAAAGTCCCTGGCTTGCCGCGTAAAACAGCCAGACGAAGGGCAGGAAAGCGGCGAGATGAAGCGCCACTTTGAGCCAGGTTATCTGTTTTACCGTCAGTCTCACTCAGAAGTTCTCCTTCAGATTAAGACCGCGATAAAGCGAAGCTACCTGGTCAGCGTAGCCGTTAAACAGCAGCGTCGGCTGGCGCTTAACGTCCAGTACACCACCCGAGCCGATAAAGCGCTCCGAGGCCTGAGACCAGCGAGGATGATCGACGTGAGGGTTCACGTTCGCGTAGAAACCATATTCATTCGGTGCGGCAAGGTTCCAGGTCGTCGGCGGCAGTTCGCTGACCAGCTTGATGCTGACGATAGATTTAATGCCCTTAAACCCGTATTTCCACGGCACAGTGAGGCGTATCGGCGCGCCGTTTTGCGGCGGCAATGCCTTACCGTAAACGCCCACCGTTAGCAGCGTAAGCGGATGCATCGCTTCATCCAGCCGCAATCCTTCTACATAAGGATATTGCAGGCCACCGCCGATGAACCGGTCTTTCTGCCCGGGCATTTGTTCCGGGTCATTAAGCGTTTCAAAGGCAACGTACTTTGCGTTGCTGGTGGGCTCAACCATCGCCAGCAGCTTATGGAGCGGGAAGCCAATCCACGGCACGACCATCGACCAGGCCTCAACGCAGCGCATGCGGTAAATGCGTTCTTCGAGCGGGAAGCGTTTATACAGATCGTCGTGATCCAGCGTCATGGGTTTAGCCACCTCGCCGCTGATTTTGATCTGCCACGGATCGGTTTTCAGCCCGCCGGCGTTAGCGGCAGGATCGGCCTTATCCAGCCCAAATTCGTAGAAGTTGTTGTAGCCGGTAACCTTGTCTTCCGGGGTCAACGCCAGCTTTGCCTGATACTCTTCTGGTTTACTGAACGTCAGGGGTTTGCCGGAAGGTGCCGCCGGGCGATCGTTACCTTTGAACCAGGAAAGAATATTGGCGTTTGCGGTTTGGGGGAGCGACAGGGCGGCAGCGCTGATGCCCAAAGCCTTCAGCACCTGGCGGCGCTTCATCATAAACACGGATTCTGGCGTAACGTCGGCTTCGGTGAGCCGGGTGACCTTTTTCATGACGTTCTCCTCGTAGCGATAGCCTAAGCATGACCGAGAGAAAGCGTTCCGGCGAATATGTCACGAAAAATTGAAATTTGAGGAGCGACAGAATGTCACTCCTCAGGCGGTATCAGCGTACTTTTACCAGGGTTCTTCCCTGAATGGCGTTGTTAATGATGTCGCTGGCGTACTTTGGTGCGTCTGCAAGGCCAATTTCGGTGGTCGCCTGCTGATAAAATGATTCAGGCAGGTCGCGTACCAGGCGTGCCCAGGCGGCGGCACGGCGTTCCGGCGGCGTCATCACCGAATCCACGCCCTGCAGGCGAACGTTACGCAGGATAAACGGCATCACGGTGGTTGGCAGCGCGAAGCCACCGGCTAAACCACAAGCTGCCACGCAACCGCCGTAGTTCATCTGCGCCAGGACTTTCGCCAGCACTTTATCGCCCACGGTATCCACGGCACCGGCCCACAGCTGTTTTTCCAGTGGACGTGTTTCGGCAAACTCGTCGCGGCCCAGAATGCGGTCAGCGCCAAGGCTCTTGAGGTAATCGTGTGTGCTCTCGCGGCCGGACACGGCGGCCACTTTATATCCCAGCTTGTGCAGCAGGGCGACCGCGGTGCTGCCCACTCCGCCGCTTGCGCCGGTCACGACTATTTCACCGCTTTCTGGCGTCACGCCCGCGTCTTCCAGCGCCATAACGCAAAGCATGGCGGTAAAACCGGCGGTACCGATGATCATCGCTTTACGCGCGTCTAAACCTTCCGGTATAGCAACCAGCCAGTCACCGTTGACACGGGCGGCCTGTGCGAGACCACCCCAATGGTTTTCCCCTACGCCCCAGCCGGTAAGTAATACCGCCTGACCAGGCTGGAAGCGAGCGTCTTCGCTGGCGTGGACTTTGCCTGCAAAGTCGATACCCGGCACCATCGGGAAATTACGGATAATTTTGCCTTTGCCGGTGATGGCCAGCGCGTCTTTATAGTTCAGGCTGGAGTAATCAATTTCCACCGTAACGTTGCCTTCAGGCAGCGTGGCGAGCTCAATAGTTTTTACCGCGGCCACGGTTTGGCCTTCGGACTGTTCCAGGATTAATGCCTGCATGGGCGCTCCTCGGTCGGTAGCAATGGGAAAAAAATCTTAGCAGACTATACTCCGATACTGATGTGAAGAGCCGACTTACCGCAATAAATGCTCAGAAATTCCCGAGGGGTTTCGTTTGCCTGGGGTCGACCTTTGCTATTTAATGCTTCCTCCTTTGGGGCCCATGATGAGTGTGGTTAATTTTCACTAACCGGAGTTAACACAAGGATGCGATTAACGACGAAACTCTCAGCTTTTATCACCCTTCTCACCGGGCTTGCGATTATCGTAACGCTGGTGGGGTGCCTGTTAAGCTTCTATAACTCGGTCCATGATAAAACTCAGCAGCGTATCCTGACCGTTGCCACCATTATTGATAATCAGCTGGTTTCACATTCACCCCAGCAGCTCGCGGATCGCTTCAGCGAACTGATGATGCCGGTTGATATTACGGAAATTCGCCTGCTGGCGGATAAAAGCTACCTTTTCCTGCACGCTTTACCCGAGGGCTATCGCCCGACGGGCACGCAATACACCTACCGCACCCTCAATGTTGCCCTGATGAAGCACCCAGGGATGACCCTGAATTTGACCTATCGTGACCCGATTTCCGTCTACTACCACGCGATGTTTACCACTACGCCATTGACTGCGGCGGTCGCTTTTATGCTGGGGGTTCTGTTCATTGCAGGGCGCTGGCTCAAGCGTCAGCTTTCAGGGCAGGAGCTTTTAGAAATAAGGGCCGGGAAAATCATTAGCGGGGAACGTGGGGCGGAGGTTCGCGGCACCGTGCATGAGTGGCCGCCGCTGGTGAGCAGCGCGCTGGATACCTTACTTTCAGATTTGCAAAGCGCCGGCGAGCAGCGCAGCCGTGTGGATACCCTGATCAGGGCCTTTGCCGCTCAGGACATTAAAACCGGGCTGAATAATCGCCTGTTCTTTGATAACCAGCTGGCAACGCTGCTGGAAGGCCAGGAGCAGGTCGGCGCCCACGGCGTGGTGATGATTATTCGCCTGCCGGATTTCGAGCTATTAAAAGAGACCTGGGGCAACGGCCCGGTAGAAGAATATTTATTCACTTTGGTGAACCTGCTCTCAACCTTTGTGATGCGCTATCCCGGCGCTCTGCTGGCTCGCTATTTCCGCAGCGATTTTGCGGTTCTGCTGCCGCACCGTACCCTAAAAGAGGCCGACGGTATCGCCAGCCAACTGCTGAATTCCGTCGATGCGCTGCCGCCAACCCGCATGGTCGATCGGAGCGATATGCTGCACATCGGCATTTGCGCCTGGCGCAGTGGGCAGACAAAAGAACAGGTGATGGAACATGCGGAAATCGCCACCCGCAATGCCGCTTTCCAGGGGGCAAACAGCTGGTCAGTCTACGACGACAAGCTGCCGGAGCAGGGGCGAGGCAACGTGAAGTGGCGCACCTTGCTTGAGCAAATCCTGAAGCAAGGCGGCCCACGTTTTTACCAGAAACCTGCGGTCGATCGCGACGGTGCCGTTCTTCACCGTGAAATCATGTGCCGTATTTTTGACGGCGAGCAGGAAGTCTTGTCGGCAGAGTATATGCCGATGGTCAGGCAGTTCGGTTTGTCAGAGCAATATGATCGCCAGGTGGTGTCCCGGCTTTTGCCGCTGCTGAACTTCTGGCCGGAAGAAACGCTTGCGATTCAAATCACCGTCGACTCGTTGATCCGTGCCCCATTCCAGCGCTGGCTGCGTGATTCTCTGATGCAGTGCGAAAAATCGAAGCGCTCACGGATTCTTTTTGAACTTGCTGAGGCAGATGTATGTCAACACATCAGCCGTTTACAACATGTTGTTCGCTTAATCACCGCATTAGGGGCAAGGGTGGTGGTTATCCAGGCGGGGTTAACGGTGGTCAGCACAACCTATATTAAAGAGCTGGATGTGGAGTTGATCAAGCTGCATCCTGGTCTGGTCAGAAACATCGGCAAGCGTACCGAAAACCAGCTCTTTGTTAAGAGCCTGGTTGAGGCCTGTAACGGCACGCGAACCCGTGTTTTTGCTACGGGAGTGAGGACCCGAGGCGAATGGCAGACGCTGATTGATAACGGGGTGGCAGGGGCACAAGGTGATTTTATCGCCGCATCTCAGCCGCTTGACAGTAATGTGAAAAAATATTCACAAAGATACTCGGTTTAACCTGCCGTTTGCCATTATTTCACGTAGAATAACGCGCGCTGCATCTTAAGGGGGCTAGTCAGCCTGCCGGCCAGATTGTCGCAGCCGTTATGAACCGGTTTGCTGCTGTTAGCTGTTCGTTTATTCTACCGCGTTTGCTGCATTTCTGAACGCCACGTAGGAAGACGTTTCAAAAGTGTAACAGCCGTAGTGAACTGCACTATTTTTCACCGTTGCAGAACATTTTTGCGCCTTGTCGCTGTAGCGTGTGGTTGGTAAAGTAAGCGGATTTTGTATCCGCCCCAGCTTTCAGGATTATCCCTTAGTATGTTGAAAAAATTTCGTGGCATGTTTTCCAATGACCTGTCCATTGACCTGGGTACTGCGAATACCCTGATTTATGTGAAAGGACAAGGCATCGTACTGAATGAGCCCTCCGTCGTGGCCATTCGCCAGGACCGTGCCGGCTCGCCGAAAAGCGTTGCGGCCGTGGGCCATGATGCTAAACAGATGCTGGGCCGTACGCCGGGCAATATCGCGGCTATTCGTCCGATGAAAGACGGCGTTATCGCTGACTTCTTCGTGACCGAGAAAATGCTGCAGCACTTTATCAAACAGGTTCACAGCAACAGCTTCATGCGCCCAAGCCCGCGCGTGCTGGTGTGCGTGCCGGTAGGGGCTACCCAGGTTGAACGTCGTGCTATCCGTGAGTCCGCTCAGGGCGCCGGTGCACGTGAAGTATTCCTGATTGAAGAACCAATGGCTGCGGCAATTGGCGCAGGCCTGCCGGTTTCTGAAGCAACCGGCTCGATGGTTGTGGATATCGGTGGTGGTACCACCGAAGTGGCCGTTATCTCCCTGAACGGCGTGGTTTACTCCTCTTCCGTGCGCATCGGCGGCGACCGCTTTGATGAAGCCATTATTAATTATGTGCGCCGTAACTACGGTTCTCTGATTGGTGAAGCTACCGCTGAACGCATCAAGCACGAAATCGGTTCTGCCTACCCAGGCGACGAAGTGCGTGAAATCGAAGTTCGCGGTCGTAACCTGGCTGAAGGTGTTCCACGCGGCTTTACCCTGAACTCTAACGAAATCCTCGAAGCACTGCAGGAGCCACTGACCGGTATTGTTAGCGCGGTTATGGTTGCGCTGGAACAGTGTCCGCCAGAGCTGGCTTCCGATATCTCCGAACGCGGTATGGTACTGACCGGCGGTGGCGCATTGCTGCGTAACCTCGATCGCCTGCTGATGGAAGAGACGGGTATCCCGGTAGTAGTTGCAGAAGATCCACTGACCTGTGTTGCCCGCGGCGGCGGCAAGGCACTGGAAATGATCGACATGCACGGCGGCGACTTGTTTAGCGAAGAGTAACAGCCACAGGACAGGGGGAGCTTTCGGCTGCCCCTGCTTGCTGGTTTGGGAATACGCATAGCCTATGAAGCCAATTTTTAGCCGTGGCCCGTCGCTACAGATTCGCCTTATCCTGGCGGTGCTGGTGGCGCTTGGTGTCATTATCGCCGACAGCCGCCTCGGTATGTTCAGCCAGATTCGAACATACATGGATACTGCCGTCAGTCCTTTCTATTTTGTCTCTAATGGTCCCCGTGAATTACTCGACAGCGTGTCTCAGACGCTGGCCTCGCGCGACCAGCTTGAACTTGAAAATCGGGTTCTGCGTCAGGAGCTAATCCTGAAAAACAGTGAACTGCTGATGCTGGGTCAATACCGGCAGGAAAACGCGCGCCTGCGCGAGCTGCTGGGTTCTCCACTGCGTCAGGATGAGCAGAAAATGGTCACCCAGGTTATCTCTACCGTTAACGACCCTTACAGCGATCAGGTCGTTATCGATAAAGGCAGCGTCAACGGTGTTTACGAAGGCCAGCCGGTCATCAGCGATAAAGGCGTTGTCGGCCAGGTTGTCGCGGTCGCAAAACTGACCAGCCGGGTGCTGCTGATTTGTGATGCAACCCACGCGCTGCCGATTCAGGTACTGCGTAACGATATTCGCGTGATTGCCGCGGGTAACGGCTGTACTGACGATCTCCAGCTTGAGCATCTGCCAGCCAATACCGACATTCGCGTCGGTGACGTGCTGGTAACTTCCGGGCTCGGTGGCCGCTTCCCTGAAGGTTACCCGGTTGGGGTTGTATCATCGGTTAAGCTGGATACTCAGCGTGCCTATACCGTGATCCAGGCTCGTCCAACCGCCGGTCTGCAGCGTTTGCGTTACCTGCTGCTGCTGTGGGGTGCGGACAAAAACGGGTCGTCGCCAATGCCGCCTGAGGAAGTCCACCGCGTGGCCAATGAGCGCCTGATGCAGATGATGCCTCAGGTTCTGCCGCCGCCGGGTTCAATGGGCCCGCCAGCGCCGGTCCCTGCACCTGCCACCGGCATTACCCAGCCTGCTACGGGAGCACAGTAGTGGGAAGTTATCGTAGCCAGGGCCGTTGGGTTGTCTGGCTTTCATTTTTGATTGCCCTCCTGTTGCAGGTAATGCCCTGGCCGGATGACCTAAAGTTTTACCGGCCGGATTGGGTATTGTTGATTCTGCTTTACTGGATTTTAGCCCTGCCGCACCGCGTTAATGTTGGGACGGGTTTTGTTGTGGGTGCCATACTGGACTTGATCAGCGGCTCCACGCTTGGCGTACGCGCTCTATCATTAAGTATTGTGGCTTACCTGGTGGCGCTGAAATACCAGCTTTTCCGTAACCTCGCCCTTTGGCAGCAGGCGCTGGTCGTCATGCTGCTCTCGTTAGTTACCGACATCATTGTTTTCTGGTCAGAATTTTTAGTGATCAACGTCTCTTTCAGACCGGAAGTGTTCTGGAGTAGTGTAGTTAACGGTATCCTGTGGCCCTGGATTTTCCTGTTAATGCGCAAAGTTCGCCAGCAATTCGCTGTGCAATAAAAGGTAAACATGACTACGTTGTATCTGGCATCCGGTTCGCCTCGCCGTCAGGAGCTTCTGACCCTGATGGGCGTCTCTTTCGAACGCCTGGTCCCAGGCATTGAAGAACAGCGGCAGCCGCACGAAAGCGCGGAACAGTATGTCCGTCGCCTGGCGCGTGAAAAAGCGCAGGCTGGCGTGGCGCTTGCCGTCAAGGATTTGCCGGTACTGGGTGCAGATACGATAGTTATCTTTAACGGCGAAGTGCTCGAAAAACCGCGGGATACTGAGCATGCCGCTCAGATGTTGCGCCTGCTTTCAGGAAACCAGCATCAGGTGATGACGGCGGTGGCTATCGCCGACGCGAATCAGGTGCTGGAAGCGTTAGTGATAACCGAAGTGACGTTTCGCAGCTTATCCGAACAGGATATTGCCGGCTATATTGCCAGCGGTGAGCCTATGGACAAAGCCGGTGCCTATGGCATTCAAGGGCTTGGTGGCTGTTTCGTTAAAAGGATTAATGGCAGTTATCATGCAGTGGTGGGATTACCGCTGGTGGAAACTGGTGAATTGCTGAGCAATTTTCACGCGCTGCGTGACGGACGAGGAAAAGATGACGGCTGAATTATTAGTCAACGTTACCCCATCAGAGACGCGGGTAGCCTATATTGACGGTGGCATACTGCAAGAGATTCATATCGAGCGCGAAGCGCGCCGCGGAATAGTAGGGAATATCTACAAAGGTCGCGTTAGCCGGGTGCTGCCTGGAATGCAGGCGGCATTTGTAGATATTGGCCTGGACAAGGCGGCTTTCCTTCATGCTTCTGACATTATGCCGCACACCGAGTGCGTAGCCGGTGAGGAGCAAAAGAACTTTAGCGTGCGCGACATCGCCGAACTGGTTCGCCAGGGGCAAGATTTAATGGTGCAGGTGGTGAAAGATCCGCTGGGTACCAAAGGCGCCCGCCTGACCACCGACATTACGCTTCCTTCCCGTTATCTTGTCTTTATGCCGGGTGCATCGCACGTTGGCGTTTCCCAGCGCATTGAAAGCGAAGCCGAACGTGACCGCCTGAAGCGCATCGTGAATGAATATTGCGATGAGCATGGGGGCTTTATTATTCGTACGGCCGCAGAAGGCGTCTGCGAAGAAGATTTAGCCTCTGATGCGGCTTACCTGAAGCGAGTCTGGACCAAGGTCAGCGAGCGCAAAAAGCGTAATCAAACCCGCTATCAAATGTACGGCGAGCTGGCCCTGGCGCAGCGAGTACTGCGTGACTTTGCCGATGCGGCGTTGGACCGTATCCGCGTTGATTCCCGCCTGACATATGAAATGCTGCTGGAATTTACCGCCGAGTACATGCCGGAGATGACCGGTAAAATCGAGCATTACAGCGGCCGGCAGCCCATTTTCGACCTCTATGACGTTGAGAACGAAATCCAGCGTGCCCTTGAGCGCAAGGTGGAGCTGAAGTCCGGCGGCTATCTGGTCATCGATCAGACCGAAGCGATGACCACGGTAGACATCAATACCGGCGCGTTCGTTGGCCACCGCAATCTCGACGACACGATTTTCAATACCAATATCGAAGCCACTCAGGCCATCGCGCGCCAGCTTCGGTTACGTAACCTGGGCGGCATTATCATCATCGATTTTATCGACATGAGTAATGAAGATCACCGCCGTCGCGTGCTGCATTCTCTCGAGCAGGCGTTGAGTAAAGATCGCGTGAAAACCAGCATTAACGGCTTCTCCCAGCTTGGCCTGGTCGAGATGACCCGTAAGCGCACGCGCGAAAGCGTAGAGCATGTGCTCTGCAACGAATGTCCGACCTGCCACGGCCGCGGCACGGTAAAGACGGTCGAAACGGTCTGCTATGAAATTATGCGTGAAATCGTTCGCGTGCATCATGCCTACGATTCTGACCGTTTCCTGGTCTATGCTTCTCCTGCGGTAGGTGAAGCGTTGAAAAGCGAAGAGTCTCACGCGCTGGCCGAAGTAGAAATCTTTGTAGGTAAACAGGTCAAAGTCCAGATTGAGCCGCTCTACAATCAGGAGCAGTTCGACGTCGTTATGATGTAAATGTGCGGATGCGCATTTTGCCCGTAAGGCTGACAAGGAGAGAAAGGTGAGGCGACTGCCCGGCATTCTGCTGCTCACAGGCGTAACGCTGGTTGTTATCGTCGCGCTGCTGGTGAGTGGCCTGCGGCTCGTTTTGCCGCACCTGGATGCCTGGCGGCCTGCGCTGCTGGACAAGATTGAGGCGGCTACCGGCGTGCCGGTTGAGGTCAGCAATTTACGGGCAAGCTGGGAGAATTTCGGCCCTACGCTTGACGTGCGTGATGTTAAAGCCGGGCTCAAAGACGGCGGTACGTTGAGCATCAAACGCGTGACTCTGGCGCTGGATGTCTGGCAGAGCCTGCTTAACTTCCGCTGGCAGTTTCGCGATCTGACCTTCTACCAGCTGCAAATGCGCACCAATACGCCGCTCAGCCAGAACGGCGGTGATAGTACGCTGGAAGCGGATAAAATCAGCGATCTCTTCCTGCGTCAGTTCGATCACTTCGATCTCCGCGACAGCTCCCTTAGCTTTTTGACGCTCTCCGGCCAGCGTGCCGAACTCTCGATTCCTCAGCTAACCTGGCTCAACGGTAAAAACCGGCATCGGGCGGAAGGTCAGGTGAGCTTATCCAGCTTCAACGGCCAGCACGGCGTAGCCAACGTCCGCATGGATCTGCGGGATGAAAACGGCATTCTGAACAACGGCAAGGTCTGGCTGCAGGCTGACGACGTGGACGTGAAGCCCTGGCTGGGCCGCTGGATGGAAGACAATGTTGACCTGAAAAGCGCCCGTTTTAGCCTCGAAGCCTGGATGGACGTGAAGGAAGGCGATATCAGCGGCGGCAGCGTCTGGCTGAAAAAAGGCGGGGCAAGCTGGCCGGGAACCGACAGCGTGACGCATACGCTTTCGGTCGATAATCTTACCGCGCAGGTCAGCCGCGAGAAATCCAGCTGGCAGCTTTCTATTCCTTCCACCAACATTACTCTGGATGACCAGACCTGGCCAAAAGGCTCGCTCTCCGTGGCCTGGATAGCGCCGCAGGACGTGGGGGGTAAACAAAGCCAGCGCAGCGACGAACTCCGGGTGCGTGCCAGCAATATGGAACTGGCTCGCTTCAACGGCCTGTTGCCGATCGCCGCTAAAATCTCGCCTCAGTTTGGTGACATCTGGACTTCGCTTCAGCCCCAGGGCCACATCGACGTGCTGGCGCTGGATATTCCGCTCCAGCAAACCGAGCAGACCCGCATGCAGGCGCGATGGAATGACGTGAGCTGGAAGCAATGGAAGCTGTTGCCTGGGGCGGAACATTTCTCTGGCTCGGTGACCGGCAGCGTCGCAAACGGGCAGCTTAACGGCGTAATGACCGACGCTAAAATGCCGTACGAAACCGTCTTCCGTGCGCCGCTTGAAATTGAAAAAGGGGCAGCCACACTCGCCTGGCAGAAAAACGCCGAGGGCTTTCAGTTAGACGGCAAGAACATTGACGTTAGGGCTCGCTCCGTTTGGGCTCGCGGCGATTTCCGCTACTTCCAGCCAGCCAGCGGCGATCCGTGGCTGGGAATTTTAGCCGGGATCAGCACCGATAACGGCGCGGACGCCTGGCGTTATTTCCCGGAAAACCTGATGGGTAAAGAGCTGACGGATTACCTCAGCTCGGCGATTCAGGGCGGCCAGGCGGACAACGCCACGCTGGTCTACGGCGGCAACCCACATCTGTTCCCCTACGAGCATAACGAAGGCCAGTTTGAGGTTTACGTTCCGCTCCGCAACGCCAAATTTGCCTTCCAGCCGGACTGGCCGGCGCTGGAAAATCTCGATATCACGCTCGACTTCATCAATAACGGGCTGTGGATGAACAGCAACGAGGTCAAGCTGGGTGGCGTAACGGCCACTAACCTGACGGCGAACATTCCTGATTACGCCAAAGAAAAGCTGCTGATTGATGCCGACATCAACGGGCCTGGCAGCGCGGTAGGCCCTTATTTCAAAGAGACGCCGTTGGAGGATTCACTTGCCGCCGCGCTCGATGAACTCCAGATTGGCGGCGATGTGAATGCTCGCTTACATCTCGATATCCCGCTGACCGGCGAAATGACGACGGCGAAAGGCGACGTTCGACTGAACAACAACACGCTGCTTATCAAACCGCTGGACAGTACGCTGCATAATCTGAGCGGTAAATTCAGCTTTACCAACGGTGACCTGCAGAGTGAGGCGATGAGCGCCAGCTGGTTTAATCAGCCGGTAAGCCTGAACTTCAACACCAAAACCGGTGATAAAGACTACCAGATTGGCGTTAACCTGAGCGGCGACTGGCAGCCCAATAAAACCGGCGTTCTGCCGAAGCAGGTCAACGATGCGGTTAGCGGTAACGTGATGTGGAAAGGCGATGTGGGAATTACGCTGCCTTATCACGGCAGCGCCAGCTACAAGGTCAATCTGGCGGGTGATCTGAAGAATGTGAGCAGTCACTTACCTGCTCCTGTCGATAAAAAAGCCGGGACAGCTCTGCCGCTGAATATTGCCGTTAAGGGTGACCTGAAGAGCTTTAATCTCACCGGTAATGCGGGCGCGCTAAATCACTTCTCCAGCCGCTGGCTGCTAAATAAAAAGCTAACCCTGGACCGGG
Source organism: Cedecea sp. P7760 (assembly GCF_013386425.1). Taxonomy (NCBI): domain Bacteria; kingdom Pseudomonadati; phylum Pseudomonadota; class Gammaproteobacteria; order Enterobacterales; family Enterobacteriaceae; genus Cedecea; species Cedecea sp. P7760. The sequence continues at coordinate 24,975 of NZ_JACARU010000015.1, forward strand.
CCATTTGGGCTACCGACAGTAAAACCGTGCCTCCGCTTCCGGAGCAGCCGGGCGTTGAGCTGGATCTGCCCGCGATGGATGGCGCCCAGTGGCTGGCGCTCTTCAGCGAAGGGGCTGCAGACAGCGTAGGCGGTTCGGCGGCATTCCCGTCGGCCGTAACTCTGCGCACGCCAGCCTTAACGCTGGGGGGCCAGCAGTGGCATAACCTGAGCCTGGTTTCTCGTCCGGTTCTGAACGGCACTCAGGTGGAGGCTCAGGGGCGTGAAATTAATGCCTCACTGAGCATGAAAAACAACGCGCCGTGGCTCGCCACCATCAAATACCTTTACTTCAACCCGAACTGGAGCGTAATCCCTGGTGGTGCTAACGGCACGGCCCCGCTTCAGGTACCGGAAAACGGCGATGCAATTAGCTTCCGGGGCTGGCCAGACATGCAGCTGCGCTGCGCTGAGTGCTGGCTGTGGGGGCAAAAATATGGCCGCATAGAAGGGGATGTGAAGATCAACTGCGATACGCTGCAGCTGGCTAACGGGCTGGTGGATACCGGGTTTGCCCGCCTGACCGCCGACGGCGAGTGGGTGAATAAGCCGGGCACCGAGCGCACCTCGCTTAAGGGCAAGCTGAAGGGTGACAAGCTGGACGCTGCGGCCAACTTCTTTGGCGTGAAAACACCGCTGCAGGGCTCTTCTTTCGACGTTGATTACGACCTGCACTGGCGAGCGGTGCCGTGGAAACCTGATGAGGCTTCGCTTAACGGCATTCTGCATACCAGGCTGGGTAAAGGCGAGATCACCGACGTCAGCACCGGCCATGCGGGCCAGCTCCTGCGTCTGGTCAGTTTTGACGCCCTGCTCCGCAAGCTGCGCTTCGACTTTAGCGACACCTTTGGCAGCGGCTTCTATTACGACTCTATTCGCAGCACGGCCTGGATAAAAGACGGCGTATTGCATACTGACGATACGCTGGTGGATGGGTTAGAGGCGGATATCGCCATGAAAGGCTCGGTGGATTTAGTCCGCCGCGAGCTGAATATGGAGGCGGTAGTTGCGCCTGAAATCTCCGCCACCGTCGGGGTTGCCGCCGCCTTTGCCGTTAACCCTATAGTCGGTGCCGCCGTGTTTGCGGCCAGTAAAGTGCTTGGCCCGCTGTGGAGCAAAATTTCCGTCCTGCGCTACAGCATCACCGGCCCGGTCGACAAACCGCAAATTAATGAAGTGCTGCGCCAGCCACGTACCAGTGAAGCTCACTGATTTGACGTTAGCGGTTAATTGCCGCAAGCTCCATTAATAAACCATTCCTCGCCCAATGGGCGATAAGCAATAAGAGTAGCGAAACGATGAGTCTTAACCTGGTAAGTGAGCAGTTGCTGTCTGCGAATGGCTTAACCCATCAAGATCTGTTTTCCATCCTCGGCCAGCTGTCCGAGCGCCGCCTCGACTACGGCGATCTCTATTTCCAGTCCAGCTATCATGAATCCTGGGTGCTGGAAGACCGCATCATTAAAGACGGTTCATGGAATATCGATCAGGGCGTTGGCGTTCGTGCGGTTAGCGGCGAGAAAACCGGGTTTGCCTACGCGGATCAAATTACTTTGCTGGCGCTGGAGCAGAGCGCTCATGCGGCTCGCAGCATCGTACGCGAGCAGGGCGATGGGCGTGCCCGCACGCTGGGTAACGTGCCGCACAGCGCGCTTTATACCAGCGCCGATCCGCTGCTCAGCATGACGCGTGAAGAGAAGCTCGACATCCTGAGACGCGTGGACAGCGTCGCGCGCGCGGCAGACGCTCGCGTGCAGGAAGTGAGCGCCAGCCTGACGGGCGTTTATGAGCTGATTCTGGTGGCGGCTACGGACGGAACGCTGGCGGCGGATGTTCGCCCGCTCGTGCGCCTGTCTGTTAGCGTTCAGGTTGAAGAAGACGGCAAGCGCGAGCGCGGCGCAAGCGGCGGCGGCGGTCGTTTTGGCTATGAATATTTCCTGGAAAGCGTGAACGGTGAAGTTCGCGCTGATGCCTGGGCTAAAGAAGCTGTACGCATGGCAATGGTTAACCTGTCGGCCGTGGCGGCTCCTGCCGGCATGCTGCCGGTGGTGCTGGGCGCAGGCTGGCCTGGCGTCCTGCTGCACGAAGCGGTCGGTCACGGCCTGGAAGGCGACTTTAACCGCCGTGGCACCTCGGTCTTCAGCGGCCAGATGGGCCAACTGGTGGCTTCAGAACTGTGTACCGTGGTGGATGACGGCACGATGGCTAATCGCCGTGGTTCCGTTTCCATTGATGACGAAGGCGTGCCGGGGCAGTACAACGTGCTGATCGAAAACGGCATTCTTAAAGGTTATATGCAGGACAAGCTGAACGCTCGGCTGATGGGCGTTGCGCCGACAGGCAACGGTCGCCGCGAGTCTTATGCACACCTGCCTATGCCGCGTATGACCAATACCTACATGCTGGCGGGTAAATCTACCCCGCAGGAGATTATCGAGTCCGTGGACTACGGTATTTTTGCGCCAAACTTCGGCGGCGGCCAGGTCGATATCACCTCCGGCAAGTTTGTGTTCTCCACCTCCGAAGCCTACCTGATTGAAAAAGGGAAGGTCACGAAGGCGGTGAAAGGCGCCACGCTGATTGGCTCCGGCATTGAAACCATGCAGCAGATCTCGATGGTCGGTAACGATCTGGCGCTGGATAACGGCGTTGGCGTCTGCGGTAAAGAAGGGCAAAGCCTGCCGGTTGGCGTCGGCCAGCCAACCCTGAAGGTCGATAACCTGACCGTGGGCGGTACCGCTTAAGTTCATCTGACAGCCGGGCTAGCCCCGGCTGTTTTCATTTCTCGCCCGCACGCCCTGAAAAAGCTGCGTCACCCGCACGAAATAATCCGTCAGATAGTTAATGCAGACCTCCACCTTCAGCGGCAGTTTGTCCTTCTCGGTATACAGTGCGTAAACCGGGCGTGGATCGGACTGATAGCGAGGGAACAGGATCTCCAACTCTCCGCTGTTGATCTCGTCGATCACCCACATCAGCGGCGCAAACCCGACTCCGGCACCGGCCTTAAGCCAGCGGCTTAACGTCATCGGATCGTTGGTGACAAAGCGACCATGCGGGATCACTTTGGTGGAAATTCCTTCCGGCGCGATAAGCTCAAACTCATTGTGCGGACGTACGCTGTATTCGAGCCAGGAATGGTTCGCCAGATCGGCGGGCTTTTCCGGCGTACCGTGAAGCTGCAGATAGTTTTTCGAGGCGCAGACCACCATCGGCATCGAACCCAGTTTGCGTGAAAACAGGCTGGAATCCTGCAGAGCACCTACGCGAATCACCAGGTCCAGGCCGTCGGCAATCAGGTCGGGAAAGGGAATACCCGTCACCAGATTTACGGTCAGGCCCGGGTACTCTCTCAGCATTTCGGTCGTCATGTCGGCGAGGACATTCTGTGCCATAGTTGAAGAGCTACCGATGCGCAGCGTGCCAATTGGCGTGTTGTTAAAGGCGTAGAGCTGCTCGTGGACTTCCTGCGCCTCGTGCAGCATTTTGCGGCAGCCCTGATAATAGATTTTGCCCGCTTCGGTCAGGCCGATGCTTCGGGTGCTGCGGTTGAGCAGTTTCACCTGCAGCTCATCTTCCAGTTTGGACACGATCTGGCTGATGGAAGAGACGCTCATTTGTAGCTGCCTTGCGGCGGCGGTGTAGGAGCCAAGTTCAACCACTTTGGCAAACACCGACATGCGTTTAAGTCGTTCCATTGTTCACTCTGAGTGAAAAGTGATTTAGATCACATATTATAGATAACAGGGTAACAGTTACGTTAATATATTATTATTAACATAACTCATACCGCACGCTCGCCCGCCTTTTCTGGCCTTTCCGTCGCGGTTTGTCGTCGAGTTATGTATCGCCTGCATTATCTTATCAAGGTCAAAATGAGTCTATTTCCGGTAATCGTAATATTCGGTCTTTCGTTTCCGCCGATATTCTTCGAGTTAATTCTGTCGCTCGCCGCGTTCTGGCTGGCGCGTCGGCTGCTGACCCCAACCGGCATCTATGATTTTGTCTGGCACCCTGCATTATTCAATACAGCGCTCTATTGCTGCCTTTTTTATCTGATTTCGCGTTTGTTCGTTTGAGGTTGATGTGAAAATACTAACAAGAAACATAACCCGTACCGCTATCACGCTTCTGCTGGTGCTGCTGGCCTTCATCGCTATTTTCCGGGCGTGGGTGTTTTATACCGAATCCCCGTGGACGCGTGACGCGCGTTTCACCGCTGACGTCGTCGCAATCGCGCCGGACGTGTCCGGACTTATCACTACCGTTGACGTTCATGACAACCAATTGGTGAAAAAAGACCAGGTGCTGTTTACCATCGACCAGCCTCGCTATCAAAAAGCGCTCGAACAGGCCGAAGCCGATGTGGCCTATTATCAGGCGCTGGCATCAGAGAAACGCCGTGAAGCCGGCAGGCGTAATACGCTTGGTATTCAGGCGATGTCGCGCGAAGAGATTGACCAGTCGAACAACCTGCTGCAAACCGTGTTGCACCAGCTGGATAAAGCGCAGGCGACGCGTGACCTGGCCAAACTCGATCTGCAGCGCACGGTTATTCGTGCCCCGGCTGACGGCTGGGTGACTAACCTTAACGTGCATACCGGCGAGTTTATTAATCGTGGCGCGACGTCCGTGGCGCTGGTGAAACAGAATTCATTCTACATCCTTGCCTACATGGAAGAGACCAAGCTTGAGGGGATTCGCCCGGGCTATCGCGTGCAGATTACTCCGCTTGGCAGCAACCGCGTGCTGCGCGGCAGCGTTGACAGCATTTCTGCCGGGGTGACTAACGCCAGCAGTACCAGCGATGCAAAAGGCATGGCGACGGTTGATTCTAACCTCGAGTGGGTTCGTCTTGCTCAGCGCGTGCCGGTCAGGATTCGCCTCGATGAACAGATGGGGAATTTGTATCCTGCCGGGACTACCGCGACCGTTGTAGTCACCGGTGAAAAAGACCGTAAAGCGGAAAATGACTCGGCGTTTATCAAGCTGATGCATCGCCTGCGCGAGTTCGGTTAAGCAGGCCGCTATGTATAACATTTCCAGGCTTCACCTCCGCTTTGCGATAAAGCTCGCCTTTGCCATCGTGCTGGCGGTGTTTGTCGGCTTCCATTTTGAGCTGGAAACACCGCGTTGGGCGGTGCTGACCGCCGCCATTGTTGCAGCCGGGCCCGCCTTTGCCGCCGGCGGGGAGCCCTATTCCGGGGCGATACGCTACCGCGGGATGCTGCGTATTATCGGGACGTTTATCGGCTGTGCTGCCGCGCTGGTTATCATCATTACCCTGATCCGTGCGCCGGTCGTTATGCTGCTGGTGTGCTGTATCTGGGCCGGATTCTGCACCTGGATCTCTTCGCTTGTTCGCGTCGAAAACTCTTACGCCTGGGGGCTCGCTGGCTACACCGCGCTGATTATCGTGGTCACTATCCAGGTTGCTCCGCTGACTACGCCGCAGTTTGCCGTTGAGCGCTGCAGCGAAATCGTCATCGGGATTGTCTGTGCCATCGTCGCTGACCTGCTGTTCTCGCCGCGCTCGATCAAGCAGGAGATAGATCGGGAGCTGGACAACCTGCTGGTGGATCAGTATCGCCTGATGCAGCTTTGTATTGCCCACGGAGAGAAAGAAGAGGTCGATAAAGCCTGGAGCGGGCTGGTGCGTAAGGTGACCGCGCTCAACGGAATGCGCGCCAACCTGAATATGGAGTCTGCCCGCTGGTCGAAGGCCAATCGCCGCCTGAAAGCGATTAATACGCTTTCGCTGACGATGATCACTCAGGCCTGTGAAACGTTCCTCATTCAGAACACCCGACCGGAATACGTCACGCCGGAATTTCGACAGCTTTTCGCCGCCGAAGTGGAAACCGCCGACGACGTTTATAAGCGCATGAAGGTGTTGCGCAGGGCGATTTCCGTGATGGGCGAAAAGGCCACGCCGGTTACCATTGGCTCCTGGGTTTCGGCCTCTACCCGTTTTCTGCTGCTGAAGCGAGGCTTTATCAGTAATACCCGGGTCAGCGCGATTGAAGAGGAAGTGCTGAACGGCGAGGCTGTGGTGAAGGTAGAATCCGCCGAAGGCCACCACGCGATGATTAACTTCTGGCGTACGACGATTTCGTGCGTGCTCGGAAGTCTGTTCTGGCTGTGGACCGGCTGGACGTCCGGCAGCGGTGCCATGGTGATGATTGCGGTGGTTACCGCGCTGGCGATGCGCCTGCCTAACCCGCGGATGGTTTCGCTCGACTTCCTTTACGGCATGCTGGTGGCGCTGCCGCTGGGGGCGTTTTACTTCCTGGTTATTCTGCCGTCGACTCAGCAAAGTATGCTGTTGCTGTGCGTCAGCCTTGCCCTGCTCGGCTTCTTCATGGGGATTGAGGTGCAAAAACGGCGATTGGGTTCAATGGGGGCGTTGGCCGGGACAATCAACATCATCGTGCTGGATAACCCGATGACTTTCCATTTCAGTACATTCCTGGACAGCGCGCTGGGGCAGATCGTCGGCTGCTTCCTGGCGATGATGGTGATCCTGCTGATCCGCGATAATTCCAAAGAGCGAACCGGCCGTACGCTGCTGAATCAGTTTGTCTCTGCTGCCGTTTCGGCGCTGACGACCAATAACGCTCGCCGCAAAGAGAACCATCTGCCCGCGCTGTATCAGCAGCTGTTTTTACTGCTGAATATGTTCCCCGGCGACATCGATCGTTATCGCCTGGCGCTGACCCTGATAATCGCTCATCAGCGCCTGCGGGATGCGCCTATCCCGGTGAATGACGATCTTTCTGCCTTCCACCGACAGCTGCGTAAAACGGCTGATAAAGTTATTTCTGCTAACAGCGATGATAAGCGAGAGCTCTATTACCAAAGGCTTTTAGGCGAGCTTGAAATCTATCAAGAGAAGCTTCGTCTGTGGGAAGCTCCGCTGCAGGTCACCGAGCCGGTGAAGCGGCTGGCGGACATTTTGCACCGCTATCGGCACACGCTAATTAACGCCTGAGCCCAACCCTTGCACTGAGAGCCGACGCCTGCGTCGGCTTTTTTCTATCTATACTTAACTGCGGTTACTGGGATGAACACTTAACAACAGGAGAAATTATGATGAATGAACCCCTCCAGCAAAGTGAGCTCTTCAAAACCGGATATCTGGTAGACGGCAAGTGGCACACGCTCGGTGAAACCTTTGATGTGCTGAATCCTGCGACGGGAGAAGTGGTGGCTAAAGTGGCGAAGGCAGGCAAACACGAAGCCGAAGCCGCGATTGCTGCCGCCAGTAAAGCGTTTCCCGCCTGGCGGGAGAAAACCGCCAAACAGCGCTCTGAAATCCTCTATCGCTGGTTTGAACTCATTCTGAAAAACAAAAGCTGGCTCGCCCGGCTGATGACTCTTGAGCAGGGAAAGCCGCTCAAAGAGGCCGAAGGTGAAGTCGACTATGCGGCAAGCTTCATTCAGTGGTTTGCTGAACAGGCCAAACGTGCGAACGGTGAAGTTATTCCTCCGGCCAGGTCTGGCTCTCGCATCCTGGCCACGCGCGAACCTGTCGGCGTTGTGGCGGCGATCACGCCGTGGAATTTCCCCATGGCTATGCTGACCCGCAAGCTCGGACCCGCTCTGGCCGCGGGCTGTACCGGAGTGATAAAACCTGCCAATAACACGCCTCTTTCCGCCTTTGCGCTGCTGGAGCTGGCAACGCTGGCAGGCGTGCCGAAAGGTGTACTTAACGCGGTGGCAGGGAACACGCAGGAAATCAGCGATGCCATTATGGCCAGCCAGCAGGTGCGCAAAATCTCCTTCACAGGTTCAACGGCGGTGGGCAAAACGCTGATGCGTAACGCTGCGGAAACAATGAAGAAAGTGTCGATGGAGCTGGGGGGCAATGCGCCTTATATCGTGTTTGATGATGCCGATATCGACGCGGCGGTGAAGGGAGCCATTGCCAACAAGTTCCGCAATGCGGGCCAGGTCTGCGTCAGCGTTAACCGCTTCTTTATCCAGCAGGGCGTGTACGACAGCTTTGTGAATAAGCTTGCGGAAGAGGTCAAAAAACTGAAGGTGGGCAATGGCCTGGAAGACGGCGTTGTCGTGGGGCCGCTGATTGAGTCGTCCGCGGTAGATAAGGTGCGTGAACACGTGGAGGACGCGCTGGCAAAAGGTGGTAAGACGCTTGTCGGTGGCAAACCTCACCAGCTCGGCGGCAACTTCTGGCAGCCTACGGTCATCATCGACGCTAATGACGAGATGAAGCTGGCTAAGGAAGAGACGTTTGGCCCGCTGGCGGCCTGCTTTAGCTTTAAAACGGAAGAGGAAGTTATCGAGCGGGCGAACAATACGCCCTTTGGGCTTGCGGCTTATTTCTACACCCAGAACTTACAGCGCGTATTCCGCGTCTCACAGGCGCTGGAAAGCGGCATGGTTGGAATAAATGAATGCGCCGTCTCAACGGAGCTTGGGCCATTCGGCGGGGTGAAAGAGTCCGGGTTAGGGCGTGAAGGTTCCGTGCTGGGGCTGGAAGAGTTCCTGGAAGTGAAAACGTTACACATTGGCGGGCTTTAGCCCCACCGCTTGCTTTAAAGGGTCAGGACGGCAGCGATGAAAAAATTTACTTTTGATTTTAGCCACATCGACGACAACCCTGCTTTCTATCGCCAGTTTGCGGAGCAGCTCGCTTTGCGTAAGGAGCAGGTCCATGACCTGGATAGCCTGTGGGAAGTGGTCACGGCGTCAATGCTGCCGCTTCCCGTCGAGATCGAGTTTGCGCATTTACCGGAGAGCAAACGGCGCAGATTCGGCGCACTCATCCTGCTGTTTGACGAGGCTGAAGAGGAGCTGGAGGGCCAGCTTCGCTTTAATATCCACGGCTAATGCGTAAGGCGCAGGCATAAAAAAGCCCCCAGCGATCGGGGGCAAGGTCGTAGGACAAGTACGACGAGGGTTTATTTGTACAGCTCTGCTGTTGCGTGCCAGGTATCGCCGGAACGAGCTTCGGTAATACGGTAAGCAGAGGCACCTTGTTCAGTGGCTTTCTGGGACAATTCTTGACGCATATCCATTGGCGCGCTGCCAACCTGGCTGACTGAAATAGAGCCCATGGACTGCATACCCTGAGCTTGTTCATTGTTGACCTGGTGAGCTGCGGCGTTAGCGCCTAAAGAGATAACGGACAACAGGCTCAGTGCGGCGATAGTTAATTTGGTTTTCATAGTCTTTACTCCTGAAGGTTTAACGTGGCGGCCGGAAGGGCTTACTGGCATTTATTCTACTTAGGGCCGCCGAGGCATAACGTTTCTAACGACATCTATTCAACTGGCTTATGGCTAAGAACGATTATTTGTACAGTTCAGCCGTTGCATGCCAGTGTCCGCCGGTGCGAGCTTCGATAACGCGGTAAGCAGTAGCGCCGTTTTGTTCAGCTTTCTGGTTCAGCATTTCGTGCATATCCATTGGAGAACTGCCGATGTCATCGACCGAAACGGTCCCCAGTGACTGGCGGTCTTGCGCCTGCTGAGCGTTGATAGAGTCAGCGGCGAAAACGCCGAATGACAGGGCGGAGAGCAGGCTGGCGGTAACTAAAGTTGCTTTCATGTTCATGATTTCTTTCCTCGTCGTATTCTTTTGGTTGGGCCATCGTTCTGTGACCCTCATCACGAAACTAAGTATACACTAGTTACGGAAAAAATTAATACCCTGCTAATTGTTGCCTATGCAACTTTAAATTAATGGGACGATTTTTTATTACTATGAGTTATAAAAAAGACGTTTTTATCACGCCGTTTTTGTTAAATATAAGTAAAATCATATATATGGGTGAATTTAACTATTTGTGCGGTAGCACACAGAACAATGCCCTATAGAATGTTATTGAAGCCATTCCATACGCTGGATTGAGGTTTGTTAGCGGAAGATTACCGAATTTGGGGGAGCGCACCCGCCATAAGGTATGACGGGTGAGAGAAGATGAGGAATTAAAGCTCTTGTTCGAACAGTACCAGAATGGCTTCGTAAAGCTCTTTAACGGTGAAGTCGCTGGCAGGAGTGGTGAAGATAGTGTCGTCCCCGGCGATGGTGCCAAGAATACCTTCTGCTTTACCCAGAGAGTCCAACAGGCGAGCGATGAGCTGAGCCGCGCCTGGACTTGTGTGAATGACCACGACCGCATCATTGTAGTCGATGTCCAGTACCAGGTTTTTTAGCGGGCTGGAGGTGGTTGGCACGCCCAGCTCGGCCGGAAGGCAGTAGACCATTTCCATTTTTGCATTACGAGTTCTTACCGCGCCGAATTTGGTCAGCATGCGGGAAACCTTGGACTGGTTGATGTTTTCAAAGCCTTCGTTTTGTAACGCCTGGACTATCTCACCCTGTGAGCTGAATTTCTCTTCTTTAAGTAATGCTTTGAAAGCCTTTACTAATTCTTCTTGTTTTGAGGAGTTACGCATAAATAACCTATCCTGGGTAAAAGAGATAACATTATTATGCATTTAAATGAATTATTATGCAAATTGTTCATCTTCCTTCAAGGCCCGGATTTACGGTTGCCTGAAAAAGGTGGGAGAAGCATCTGGCGGAAAACAGCCTGAAATAATGTTATGAAAGCGGGCGATTTTATCAAATTTCGTTATCGGCGAACATGCTTGCGTCACGACTCGCAAATAAGCCTCAAAGTAAATTAAATGTTATCAAAATGATGTTGTTTTGGTGTGCGCAGAGGGGTAATGTAACCGCCGTTGATGTAACCACATCAGGTCGTGACCGGGCGCTATGGCGTCGTTCCTCCCGGCGAGTAAATGCAGCAACGCGGTCGAGTATTGCTTTATCTCGCAATCTGGCGGCGGGAAGATTGTAATTATCTCCTCTCTGGATTATGGTCGCCACCGCATGGAGTTACGGCACGATTTTGCTAACCATAATAAGGAGTTTAGGATGAAAGTTGCAGTCCTCGGCGCAGCTGGCGGTATCGGCCAGGCGCTTGCCCTTCTACTTAAGACCCAACTGCCTTCAGGCTCAGAACTCTCTCTGTATGACATTGCGCCAGTAACCCCAGGGGTTGCGGTGGATCTGAGTCATATCCCGACTGACGTGAAAATCAAAGGTTTCTCCGGCGAAGATGCAACCCCGGCGCTGGTTGGCGCAGACGTGGTGCTTATCTCCGCGGGCGTAGCGCGTAAACCAGGTATGGATCGCTCCGACCTGTTCAACGTGAATGCCGGCATCGTGAAGAACCTGATCGAGCAAGTTGCGAAAACCGCACCTAAAGCCTGCATCGGTATTATCACTAACCCGGTTAACACCACCGTTGCTATTGCAGCAGAAGTGCTGAAAAAAGCGGGTGTCTACGATAAGAACAAACTGTTCGGCGTCACGACGCTGGATATCATCCGCTCCAACACCTTTGTTGCCGAGCTGAAAGGCAAACAGCCTACGGATATCGAAGTGCCGGTTATTGGCGGCCACTCTGGCGTGACCATTCTGCCGCTGCTGTCCCAGATCCCTGGCGTGAGCTTCACCGAGCAGGAAGTTGCTGACCTGACTAAACGCATCCAGAATGCGGGTACCGAAGTGGTTGAAGCGAAAGCCGGCGGCGGGTCTGCAACGCTGTCTATGGGCCAGGCTGCGGCTCGTTTTGGCCTGTCTCTGGTTCGCGCTCTTAAGGGCGAAAGCAACGTTGTTGAATGCGCTTACGTTGAAGGTGACGGCGAGCACGCACGTTTCTTCTCTCAGCCGCTGCTGTTGGGTAAAAACGGTATCGTTGAGCGTAAAGCTATCGGCACCCTCAGCGCGTTTGAGAAAAACGCGATGGAAGGCATGCTGGATACCCTGAAGAAAGATATCCAACTGGGCGAAGAGTTCGTTAAGTAACCGCCCCTGGATAAAAAAAACCGGAACTCAGGTTCCGGTTTTTTTATGCCTGCCGTTTAGCCACCGGCGGGGTATTCCTGGACCGTGACCTGCAGCGTGAGCTTTTTATCTTCACGCATGACTTCTACCGGAATCACGGAGCCTGGACGAATTTCCGCCACCTGGTCCATCGTTTCCAGCGCGGAGACGGCAGGCTTGTGGTTTACCGAAATAATCACGTCATTCACCTGAATGCCCGCGAGTGCGGCCGGACCGTCCGGTGATACCGCATTGACGATAATCCCCTGCAGCTGATCGATGCCGGTTGATGGACCGTGCAGCGGGGTAATTTCTCTGCCGCCAATACCGATGTAGCCACGAATCACCCGGCCATCGCGGATCAGCTTATCCATTATCTTGGTCGCTAACTGGGTCGGTATCGCAAAGCCAATCCCTTCCGGCGTCTCGCCGTCATTGCTCTTGTCAAACGACAGCGTGTTGATGCCCATCAGCTCGCCCAGAGAGTTCACCAGCGCCCCGCCAGAGTTACCGCGGTTAATGGAGGCATCGGTCTGTAAGAACGACTGGCGACCCGAAGGGCTCAGGCCAATGCGGCCGGTGGCGCTGATAATGCCCTGAGTCACCGTCTGCCCGAGGTTGTAGGGATTACCAATAGCCATCACGACATCGCCAATATGCGGCTGACGTTTGCCATTAATAGGAATAATCGGCAGGTTGGTGGCGTTGATTTTCAGCACCGCGAGGTCGGTCAGGCTATCGGAGCCAATGAGCAGTGCTTCAAATACCCGTCCATCCTGGAGAGCGACGATGATCTGCTCTGCATCATTAATGACGTGCTTGTTGGTGATGATGTAGCCCCGCCCATCCATGATAACGCCAGAGCCGAGTGTCTTGATTTGGAGCTGGTTCTGACCGTTATTGCCGACGCTGCGGTTGTACACGTTGACCACAGCCGGGGCAGCACGACGTACCGCCGGATTAAAGCTCATCGGCGTTTCGTCTGCGCTGTCATATTGCGCAGGCGCAAGCGGACCAATGGCTTTGCGTAATGACGGCATCGCGAGCAGCAGCAGCCCCGCAACAATCAGCCCAATGACCACCGAACGTAAGATCTTTAGAAACATGAGTTTGAGTTAATGAGTGAGAGATCGACCGCAGAATAGCATGAGTTGAACGGACATCGTACAGACGATGTCCGTTTCTCTGCTTCCGTTAACGCAACAGCAAATAGAGGCTCTGTTCGCCGCGAACAACATGCAGCGCAATGACCGCGGGTTTGGCTTCAAGCACTTTACGCATTTCGGCGATGGTATGGATACGCTCGCGGTTAATGCCGATAATTACATCGTCTTTATGCAGGCCAACCTGAGCGGCGGGCGTGCCTTTATCCACGTTATCCAGATGAATGCCTTTGCCGCCGTCTTTCAGCTGCCCATCGCTAAGGGTGGCCCCTTGCAGCGCAGGCAGGATCATTTCAGCGCTGGCCGAAGAGGCGGTGCTCTTATCCAGCGTCACGCTAACTTCCAGCGGCTTACCGTCTCGCAGCAGGCCCAGCTTAACAACGGTGCCTGGCTCCGTTGTGGCGATTTTAGCCCTCAGTTCGGCAAAACTGTTCAGCGGGTTACCGTTCAGGCTGGTGATGATATCGCCGGCTTTAACGCCAGCTTTTGCTGAACCTGACTGCGGGAGCACTTCACTGACAAACGCGCCGCGCTGGGTTGAAAGGTTAAAGGCTTTGGCGATGTCAGAGTTCATCTCCATGCCTTTAATGCCCAGCAGGCCGCGTTTGATTTCACCAAACTCCATCAGCTGTTTGGCGAGGGTTTGCGCCATATTGCTGGGGATGGCGAAACCAATCCCTACGCTGCCGCCGCTTGGGGCAAGAATAGCGGTGTTAATGCCAATCAGTTCACCGTTCAGGTTCAGCAGCGCGCCGCCGGAGTTTCCGCGGTTGATTGAGGCGTCGGTCTGAATAAAGTTCTCCAGGCCTTCGAGATTGAGCCCGCTGCGGCCCAGCGCAGAAACAATACCGGAGGTGGCTGTTTGGCCCAGGCCAAAGGGGTTTCCTACCGCAACGGCAAAGTCGCCCACTTTGAGCTTGTCAGAGTCGGCAACTTTGATTTCGGTCAGCCCTGAAGCATTCTGCAGTTGAATCAGCGCAATGTCGCTCTGATCGTCTCCGCCGATAAGTTTGGCATCAAACTCACGCCCGTCGTTCAGCTGCACGCTGATTTTTTGGGCCTGGTTGATCACGTGGTTATTGGTCAGGACATAGCCTTTAGCGGCGTTAATGATGACGCCGGAACCTAAGCCTTCGAACTGCTGTGGCGTGTCGGAGGGGGCATCATCCCCGTAGAATTTCTTGAACTCTTCCGGCACCTTCTGGGCTGAGGCCGAAGCGGTACCTTCTACCCTTACGCTGACAACCGCCGGCAGCACTTTTTCCAGCATCGGCGCAAGGCTCGGCAACGCCGGCTGGCCTGGAACCTGGGAAGGCAGTGACGCGTTCGCCAGAGGGGATACGCCGAGCGTCAGACCGACGCTTAACGCTAATGCACTCCACAGCCGTGTTTGTTTCTTCATTGGATGCTGGCTCTCGTCACCTGGAAAAAGGAATACCCACTAACGCAATCGATGTTATTGAAATATCAATCGACTCACAATGGCGTAATAGGGAAGCAAAAGACAATTAAATGATAGCTGGGTCAGGGAAGGATGGGGGGCACATGAACCGTGCCCCGGAAAAAATCTGAAACAGGGATTAATCGCGTTTTGCACCAGCGCGAAGCAGGCCGGAAGCACCGTCTGAATAGTCACGCGGCATCTGAACCGGAGCCTGATCGTTACCGGCTTCGGATTCGGCGAGACGGTTGCGGAACGGATTGGCTTCCGCCGTCATTTCCGGCAGCAGGCTGCTGGAGCTTTTTGCCATGTGCTGATAAAGCTGACGATAATCGTGCGCCATGTTGTCCAGCAGCTCGGCGCTGCGGGCAAAGTGGCTGACTAACTCTTCGCGGTACTCTTCAAGCTCCGCTTTGTTCTTTTCCAGCTCATACTGCAGAGCTTGCTGCTGGCGCAGCTTACGGTTGCCGAAACGCATGGCTACGGCGCCGATAATAAGGCCCACCACTAACCCAATAAGCGCATATTCCCAAGTCATGAACTTCTCCCGTTATCTTGTGATTCCGTAGGGTAATGTAGCCACTATAACCGTTAACCGAAGAGAAGTGGAATCCTGACGCAGCATCGCTTAGGGTAGAACGGCCTTTTTTTCGACAACCTGCTCGAAAATGGCAGTGAACGGCTATCCGATTATAAAGGGAAGATAAAATACCATGCAAAATCTCTCTCCTGCATCGCGCTACCAGCAGGCCCTGGCAGAAGGCAGCTTCCAACCTGATGAAGTACAGCGCGAAGCGATTATGCGCCTGGACGCTATCTGGCATGCGCTGTCCGCTGCGCCAACGCCGGTGTCTTCAGGCGGTTTGCTGAGTACATTTGGCAAGTTATTTGGTAAAAAAGAGGCCCAGGCTGAGCAGGATCCCGCGCGTGGCCTGTATATGTGGGGAGGCGTGGGGCGTGGTAAAACCTGGCTGATGGATATGTTTTTTCAGAGCCTGCCGGGAGAACGTAAGCTTCGGCTGCACTTCCACCGTTTTATGCTTAGGGTTCATGAGGAGCTGGCGCAGCAGCAGGGACACACCGATCCGCTGGAAATTATTGCCGACGGTTTTAAAGCTGAGGCGGACGTGCTGTGCTTTGATGAGTTTTTTGTCTCCGACATCACCGATGCGATGCTGCTTGGCACATTAATGAAAGCGCTTTTTGCTCGCGGTATCACGCTGGTGGCAACGTCGAACATTCCGCCGGATGATTTGTATCGCAATGGGCTCCAGCGCGCACGTTTCTTACCGGCTATCGAAGCGATTAAACGCTATTGCGATGTGATGAACGTCGATGCCGGGATTGACTATCGTCTGAGGACATTGACCCAGGCGCATCTCTGGCTTTCGCCGCTTAACGATGAGTCTGCTCAGCAGATGGAGAAGCTTTATACGGCGCTTGCGGGCGCTAAACGTGAGGGCGGCCCGGTGCTGGAGATTAATCACCGTCCTCTGGCGACGCTCGGCATGGCTAATCAGACGCTGGCGGCCGACTTTACCACGCTGTGCGTGGATGCCCGCAGCCAGCATGATTACATCGCGCTTTCTCGTCAGTTTCATACCGTCATGCTGTTTAATGTGCCGGTGATGACCCCGCTGATGGAAAGCGAGGCACGCCGCTTTATCGCTTTGGTGGACGAATTCTACGAGCGTCACGTGAAGCTGGTTGTGTCTGCAGAGACTGAGCTATTCAATATTTATCAAGGGGAAAGGCTGAAATTTGAGTTCCAGCGCTGCCTTTCCAGGCTGCAGGAAATGCAAAGTGAAGAGTATTTGCGCCGCGCTCATCTGCCCTAAAGATGAATATGTGATATCAACGACAAATTGTGGTCGATCTTTGAGGGCGACTTCTCTATAATCTTGCGACCCCACGTTACAACCAAAGTTTTTTTCCCAAAACTTTTGTCGTGCCGGCATAGGCTATTCGAAGGGGTAGGTTTGCTGGACAATGTCGCGTGAACCTCAACTGATTTTAAACGTTTGGGTGTTCACCAACGTGTAACTATATATTGGGTAAGCTTTTAATGAAAACTTTTACAGCTAAACCAGAAACTGTACAGCGCGACTGGTATGTTGTTGATGCTGAAGGTAAGACCTTAGGTCGTCTGGCTTCTGAACTGGCTCGCCGTCTGCGCGGTAAGCACAAAGCGGAATACACTCCGCACGTTGATACTGGTGATTACATCATCGTTCTGAACGCTGACAAAGTTGCTGTAACCGGCAACAAGCGTACTGACAAAGTGTACTACCATCACACCGGCCACATCGGTGGTATCAAACAAGCGACCTTTGAAGAGATGATTGCCCGCCGTCCTGAGCGTGTGATTGAAATCGCGGTTAAAGGCATGCTGCCAAAGGGCCCGCTGGGTCGTGCAATGTTCCGTAAACTGAAAGTTTACGCGGGCACCGAGCACAACCACGCGGCACAGCAACCGCAAGTTCTGGACATTTAATCGGGATTATAGGCAATGGCTGAAAATCAATACTACGGCACTGGTCGCCGCAAAAGTTCCGCAGCTCGCGTGTTTATCAAACCGGGCAACGGCAAAATCGTTATCAACCAACGTTCTCTGGAACAGTACTTCGGTCGTGAAACTGCCCGCATGGTAGTTCGTCAGCCGCTGGAACTGGTCGACATGGTTGAGAAACTGGATCTGTACATCACCGTTAAAGGTGGTGGTATCTCTGGTCAGGCTGGTGCGATCCGTCACGGTATCACCCGCGCTCTGATGGAGTATGATGAGTCCCTGCGTTCCGAGCTGCGTAAAGCTGGCTTCGTTACCCGTGATGCTCGTCAGGTTGAACGTAAGAAAGTCGGTCTGCGTAAAGCACGTCGTCGTCCTCAGTTCTCCAAACGTTAATTGTTCTCTGCTTACGCAGAAAGGCAATTGGCAAAAACCCGGTCTTCGTACCGGGTTTTTTTATGCCCGTAATTTATATTATTGCTTCTAACTTTTTGAAATACTTTGCCTTTTAGGCAAATTCAATCTGTGACCACCACAAAACCGGTAAAATCTGGTAAACTATCAACCAATTTTCTGCCCAAATGTCGGCATCAGGTTGTTTTCGCCACGCTTTAAGGCGTAAGCGGTGCTCCGGCGAAGCATTGGGTAATAAACGGTCAGGTTAGTCGCCGCTTGCGGCTATTAGCAGTAATTTTCTGGATAAACTTGGAGGTTTTCATGGCTGTCGCTGCCAACAAACGTTCGGTGATGACGCTGTTTTCCGGTCCTACTGACATCTACAGCCATCAGGTGCGCATCGTACTGGCTGAGAAAGGTGTTAGCGTTGAAATTGAGCATGTGGAAACGGATAACCTGCCTCAGGATCTGATTGACCTCAACCCAAATCACAGCGTACCGACCCTGGTTGACCGCGAGCTGACGCTGTGGGAATCCCGCATCATCATGGAATACCTTGATGAGCGTTTCCCGCATCCACCTTTGATGCCGGTTTACCCGGTAGCACGTGGTGAAAGCCGTCTGTACATGCATCGCATTGAGAAAGACTGGTACACCCTGATGAACGTGGTGATGAAAGGCTCCGCGCAGGAAGCGGACGCGGCGCGTAAGCAGCTGCGTGAAGAGCTGTTGAGCATCGCACCGGTGTTCACCCAGAAGCCTTTCTTCCTGAGCGACGAGTTCAGCCTGGTAGACTGCTACCTGGCTCCGCTGCTGTGGCGTCTGCCGCAGATGGGCATTGAGCTGACAGGCGCAGGTTCTAAAGAGATGAAAGGGTATATGACCCGCGTCTTCGAACGTGATTCTTTCCTCGCCTCTTTGACCGAACCTGAGCGCGAAATGCGTCTGCAGACTCGAGGCTAAGTGATGGATATGTCGCAGCTGTCGCCGCGCCGTCCTTACCTGTTGCGCGCCTTCTATGAGTGGCTGCTGGATAACCAGCTCACTCCGCATCTGGTGGTAGATATTACGCTGCCGGATGTACAGGTGCCGATGGAGTATGCGCGAGACGGGCAAATTGTGCTGAACATCGCGCCGCGCGCCGTAGGCAACCTGGAGTTGGCCAATGACGAAGTGCGCTTTAACGCGCGTTTCGGCGGTGTACCGCGCCAGGTGAACGTCCCAATGGCTGCCGTTCTGGCTATCTATGCGCGTGAGAACGGTGCAGGCACGATGTTTGAGCCAGAAGCGGGCTATGATGAAGACGCTGAAAGCCACAACGACGATCGCTCTGATGCAGGTGAACCGGAAACGGTGATGCAGGTTATTGATGGCGATCGCCCGGATCACGGCGATGACGACAATAACCCGGATGACGATCCGCCGCCGCCGCCTCGCGGTGGTCGCCCCGCACTGCGCGTGGTGAAATAACAAAAAGCCAGTCGAAAGACTGGCTTTTTTTATGGTGCGATGGCGGCTAAATCTGGCGACCAAAGCCGCCAGGTTTTAACGCTTATACCTCGAGGAAGTTCAGGATCCCGTCGGCGGCTTTGCGCCCTTCAGCAATGGCCGTCACCACCAGATCGGAACCGCGAACGGCATCGCCACCGGCGAAGATTTTCGGGTTGCTGGTCTGGAAAGCGTTCTCACTGCCTTCAGGCGCGATGATGCGACCCTGGCTGTCCAACTCAACGCTATGCTGTTCCAGCCACGTCATGCTGTGAGGGCGGAAGCCAAACGCCATCACGACCGCATCGGCAGCCAGAACGTGTTCAGAGCCGGCTACGATTTCCGGACGACGGCGGCCTTGAGCATCTGGCGCGCTTAGTTCGGTACGCGCAACCTTCACGCCACAAACGCGGCCGTTAGCGTTAATTTCAACGCCCAGTGGCTGCAGGTTGAACTGGAACTCCACGCCTTCTTCACGCGCGTTTTTCACTTCGCGTTTGGAGCCCGGCATGTTCTCTTCGTCACGGCGGTAGGCACAAATTACGTGGCCTGCGCCCTGGCGGATGGAAGTGCGTACACAGTCCATGGCGGTATCACCGCCACCCAGCACCACGACACGTTTGCCTTCCATGCTGATGTACGGCTCTTCAGCCGTTTCAGCAAAGCCCATAATCTGCTTAGTGTTAGCGATGAGGAACGGCAGGGCGTCATAAACGCCAGGCGCGTCTTCATTCTCTAAACCACCACGCATTGACTGATAGGTGCCGACGCCCAGGAACACGGAGTCATATTCACCGAGCAGCTCGTCCATCTGTACGTCACGGCCAACTTCGGTATTGAGTTTGAATTCAATCCCCATCCCGCTGAAGATTTCGCGGCGTTTGGTCATCACCTCTTTTTCCAGCTTGAACGCCGGAATACCGAAGGTCAGCAGGCCGCCGATTTCTGGATGCCTGTCGTAAACCACCGCCTTCACGCCGTTACGCGCCAGCACGTCCGCACAGGCAAGCCCCGCAGGGCCTGCGCCGATAATAGCCACGCGCTTACCTGTTTGCTTCACGCCGGTCAGATCCGGTTTCCAGCCCATCTCAATCGCTTTATCGTTGATATAGCGCTCGATGTTGCCGATGGTTACCGCCCCGAACTCGTCGTTTAGCGTACAGGAGCCTTCGCAAAGGCGGTCCTGAGGACAGACGCGGCCGCATACTTCCGGCAGGCTGTTGGTCTGGTGAGACAGCTCGGCTGCCTCAATGATGCGACCCTCATTGGCCAGTTTCAGCCAGTTTGGAATGTAGTTGTGAACCGGACACTTCCACTCACAGTACGGGTTGCCGCAGGAGAGACAGCGGTCGGCCTGCGCCTTGGCCTGCCCTTCAGAGAACGGCTCGTAAATTTCCACAAATTCAATTTTGCGGATCTTCAGCGGCTTCTTCGGCGGATCAACGCGCTGCAAGTCGATAAATTGATAAACGTTTTGACTCATCGTGACCTCTTACTGCGCCTGCACCCGCAGCTCGGCTGCGGAACGACTGCGGTGACCCAACAATGCTTTGACATCACTGGACTTCGGTTTAACCAGGGTGAATTTGGAGGCGAACGTCGGCCAGTTAGCCAGAATCTCCTCGCCGCGCTGGGAGCCGGTCAACTGAACGTGTTCGGTTATCATGCCGCGCAGATGCTCTTCATGAATCGCCAGCTCTTCCACATCCAGTAATTCAACCAGTTCAGGGTTCACGCGTTTACGGAACTCACCGTCTTCATCCAGCACGTAGGCGAAGCCGCCCGTCATGCCGGCCCCGAAGTTAACCCCGGTTTTGCCAAGAATACAGACGATACCGCCGGTCATGTATTCACAGCCGTTATCGCCAATGCCTTCAACTACGGTGATGGCACCGGAGTTACGCACCGCGAAACGCTCACCTGCGCGGCCTGCGGCATAGAGTTTGCCACCGGTAGCGCCATACAGGCAGGTGTTGCCGATAATCGTCGCTTCATGGCTACGGAAGGCTGAGCCTACCGGAGGGCGCAGAGAAATCAGGCCGCCCGCCATGCCTTTGCCTACATAGTCGTTAGCATCGCCGGTCAGGTGAAGCTCCACGCCGCCTGCGTTCCAGACGCCGAAGCTCTGGCCCGCGGTGCCGCTAAAGTGCGCCTTGATTGGGTCAGACGCCAGCCCCTGATCGCCATGCTGCTGGGCGATGTAGCCGGAGAGGGAAGCCCCAACGGAACGATCGGTGTTGCGGATATCAAACCAGAAGGTTTTGCTCTGTTTGTCATCCACGTACGCCTGCGCCTGGTTCAGCAGCTGTGCGTTAAGGTCGCCCTTATCGAACGGCGGGTTATGCTCGGTGCAGTACACCGCTTTGCCCGGCATAGGTTCAGCCGTTTTTAGCAGGGCGGAGAGATCCAGCTTCTGCTGCTTAGCGGTAAACCCGTCCAGCTCTTTCAGCAGGTCGGTACGACCAATCAGGTCGACCAGACGCTTCACGCCGAGCAGCGCCATCAGTTCGCGGGTTTCGCGAGCGATGAACTCAAAGTAGTTGGTCACTTTGAACGGCAGGCCGTGGTAATGGTTCTTACGCAGCTTGTCATCCTGAGTTGCCACGCCGGTTGCGCAGTTGTTCAGGTGGCAGATTCGCAGGTATTTACAGCCCAGCGCAACCATTGGCCCGGTGCCGAAGCCGAAGCTTTCTGCGCCAAGGATGGCCGCTTTAATGATGTCGAGGCCGGTTTTCAGGCCGCCGTCCACCTGCAGGCGAATTTTATGACGCAGGCCGTTAGCCACCAGAGCCTGCTGGGTTTCCACCAGGCCAAGCTCCCACGGGCAGCCCGCGTATTTCACGGACGATAGCGGGCTTGCGCCGGTGCCGCCGTCGTAGCCGGCAATAGTGATCAGGTCGGCATAGGCTTTGGCTACGCCCGTCGCGATGGTGCCGACGCCCGGTTCGGAAACCAGCTTCACGGAGATCATCGCCTTCGGGTTAACCTGTTTCAGGTCGAAAATCAGCTGCGCCAGATCCTCGATAGAGTAGATATCGTGGTGAGGCGGAGGTGAAATCAGCGTCACGCCCGGTACGGAGTAGCGCAGCTTAGCGATATAAGGCGTGACCTTATCACCCGGCAGCTGGCCGCCTTCGCCCGGTTTCGCGCCCTGCGCGACTTTAATCTGGATAACGTCGGCGTTGACCAAATAAGCTGGCGTGACGCCGAAGCGGCCGGAAGCCACCTGCTTGATACGGGACACTTTATTGGTGCCGTAGCGAGCCGGATCTTCACCGCCTTCGCCGGAGTTAGAGTTCCCGCCGATGCTGTTCATCGCTTCAGCCAGGGATTCGTGCGCTTCCGGGCTCAGGGCACCGATGGACATCGCCGCGGTATCGAAGCGCTTGAACAGATCGGTTGCTGGCTCAACGTCTTCAATTTTGACGGATTCGTCCTGCGGGTTCAGCGCAAGCATATCGCGCAGCGTAGCGACCGGACGCTCGTTAACCAGCTTCGCATACTGCTGATAGTCGGCGTATTCGCCGCTCTGCACCGCTTTTTGCAGCGTCTGCACAACGTCCGGGTTGTAGGCGTGGTATTCCCCACCGTGAACGAACTTCAGCTGACCGCCCTGATCCAATGGTTTACGCACCAGCCAGGCACGTTTGGACAGGTTCAGCAGGTCCTGCTGGAAGTCGCCAAAGCCTGCGCCGCCGATGCGGCTGACCGCACCCTGGAAGCAAAGCTCTGAAACTTCTTTGTGCAGGCCAACGGCTTCGAACAGCTTAGAGCAACGGTAAGAGGCGATAGTCGAGATGCCCATTTTGGACATGATCTTGTACAGGCCTTTGTTGATGCCGTTACGGTAGTTCTGCATCACGACGCGATAGTTTTTGTCGATAGCGCCGTTGTCGACCAGCTTCGCCAACGTTTCATAGGCGAGGTACGGATAGATGGCGGTCGCACCGAAGCCCAGCAGCACGGCAAAGTGGTGCGGGTCGCGGGCGCTGGCGGTTTCAACGATGATGTTGGCGTCACAGCGCAGGCTCTTCTCAACAAGACGAGTCTGGATGGCGCCCACGGCCATCGGGGCCGGAACCGGCAGGCGATTTTTCGCAATGTTGCGGTCGGACAGCACCAGCAACACGGTGCCATTGCGTACCATGCGTTCAGCTTCGTCGCAGAGCGCCATCACCGTTTCGTGCAGTGATTTCTCGGTCACGTCATAAGTGATGTCGAGCGTATCGGCGCGATAGTGTTCTTCTTCAAGCGTGGTGAGCTGCTGGAAATCAGACCACAGCAGAATCGGCGATTTGAAGCTCAGGCGGTGCGCCTGGCCTTCTGCTTCACAGAAGACGTTCATCTCGCGACCAATGCTGGTGGCCAGGGACATCACGTGTGCTTCACGCAGCGGATCGATTGGCGGGTTGGTGACCTGCGCGAACTGCTGGCGGAAGTAATCGTAAATAATGCGTGGCTGGCTGGAAAGCACGGCAAACGGCGTGTCATCGCCCATTGACCCCACCGCTTCCTGGCCGTTTTCGCCCAGAACGCGAATCACTGAATCCAGCTCTTCGCTGCTGTAGTTAAACTGCTTCTGGTAGCTGGCGAGCGTGTCGTCGTCCAGCTCTCTCGCGCCCACTTTTTCGTCCGGCAGATCTTCAAACGGCACCAGACGACGCACGTTGTTCTCCATCCACTCTTTATACGGATGGCGGCTTTTCAGCTCGGCATCGGTTTCAGCGGAATGCAGAATACGGCCAATACGGGTGTCGATAACCATCAGCTCGCCCGGGCCAACGCGGCCTTTTTCAACCACTTCGTCCGGCTGGTAGTCCCAGATCCCGACTTCAGAGGCACAGGTGATGAGCTTGTCTTTGGTGATGACGTAGCGCGCCGGGCGCAGGCCGTTACGGTCCAGGTTACAGGCAGCGAAGCGCCCGTCTGACATCACGATACCGGCCGGGCCGTCCCACGGCTCCATGTGCATGGAGTTAAAGTCGAAGAAGGCACGCAGCTCAGGATCCATGTTCGGGTTGTTCTGCCATGCTGGCGGAACAAGCAGACGCATGGCGCGTACGATATCCATCCCGCCCGCCAGCAGCAGCTCAAGCATGTTGTCCATGGAGCTGGAGTCGGAGCCGGTTTCGTTCACGAACGGCGCGGCGTCGTGCAGATCGGGGATCAGCGGCGTCTGGAATTTATAGGTACGAGCGCGGGCCCACTGGCGGTTACCGGTAATGGTGTTGATTTCGCCGTTATGCGCCAGATAGCGGAACGGCTGAGCCAGCGGCCAGCGCGGCACGGTGTTGGTGGAGAAACGCTGGTGGAACAGGCAAATGGCCGATTCCAGGCGCAGGTCCGCCAGGTCCAGGTAGAAGCGCGGCAGGTCAGCCGGCATACACAGACCTTTATAGATGTTCACCAGGTTAGACAGGCTACAGATATAGAAGTCTTTATCTTCCTGGATGCGTTTTTCGATACGGCGACGGGCGATAAACAGGCGGCGTTCCATATCACGAGGGCGCCAGCCCGCCGGGGCGTTAACGAAAATTTGTTCAATACGTGGCAGAGAGGAGAGGGCGATTTCACCGAGCACGTCTTTGTTCAGCGGCACTTCACGCCAGCCAACAATAGACAGAGTTTCGTTTTGCAGCTCTTCTTCAACAATGCGGCGGCTGGCGCGAGCAAGCGCGTCATCCTGGCTTAAGAAAATCATGCCAACGGCATAGTTCTTGGCCAAACGCCAATTGCGTTCTTCTGCAACAATGCGGAAGAAACGATCTGGTTTTTGCAGCAGCAGGCCACAACCGTCGCCGGTTTTACCGTCGGCCAGGATGGCCCCACGGTGCTGCATACGGGCTAGCGCGTGAATAGCGGTACGCACTACCTTGTGGCTAGGTTCGCCTTCTATGTGGGCGATCAGGCCGAAACCACAGTTATCCTTCTCAAGGGATTTATCGTACAACATATCAGTGAACCTCCCCAGGCTCTACGTTACTCCCAACCGTTTGCGCGTGGACGCAGCAAGGGCATGGCGACGGGGTTTGCGCATCATACGCTTGCCTCGCGTGTCGCCCTCTTAATGTCCAACGCATCCGGTGTCACAAGTGTTGAGGACTTGCTTTAGAGGGAATCTCAATTACTGCATAAATATGATGGGCACAGAACCCATCCAGAAAGCTTCCAGCGGATTTCCAAGTTATCGGGAAAGAGCACACAGGTCAAATGGCATTCTTATTTATACATAATTGTGCTAAGAGCGTCCTAAGAATATGAATACAATGATGTTTTGCGCTTTTTTGCCTGTGGCGGCAGCGCGGCAAACGCCGGGGGTTATGTGATCGTCCTCACTATACTGAAGCCCAGGGAACTCCAGACCATGCTGGCATCAGTGGTATTGCTAGCACGATATGCTACTTAACCCCCATGGAGTGCAGCATGACACTGTTTTTCACCGCTCGTCATATTCTTTAAATAAAGGGCAGCATCATAAGGAAAAGTAATTAAGCCTTATTTGAATAGAGTTGCACTTATTTTGAGTTTATATGCAATAGATAAGGCTGCGCCGAAGCGATTGATCCAGGTCATCGCCGCTGCGAGAAGAAAATGGCAGGCTAGGCCCCTTTTTCGGGACGGCCCATCAGATTATGCAGTTACAGAAATTAGTCAATATGTTTGGCGGCGATCTCTCTCGTCGCTATGGGCAAAAGGTCCATAAACTCACGCTGCATGGCGGGTTTAGCTGTCCTAATCGCGACGGCACTATCGGGCGAGGCGGCTGCACCTTTTGCAACGTGGCCTCTTTTGCCGACGAAGCCCAGCAGCACAGCTCCATTGCAGAACAGCTCGCGCATCAGGCCAGTCGGGTGAATCGCGCTCAGCGTTATCTGGCCTACTTCCAGGCTTACACCAGCACGTGGGCTGAGGTGCAGGTTCTGCGTGCTATGTATCAGCAGGCGGTAAGCCAGACCAGCATTGTTGGGCTGTGTGTGGGCACCCGGCCCGACTGCGTGCCAGACGGCGTGCTCGATCTGCTGAGCGACTACCATGAGCAAGGCTATGAAGTGTGGCTGGAGCTGGGTTTGCAGACGGCGAATGACAAAACGCTGCACCGCATCAACCGTGGACATGATTTTGCCTGCTATCAGGAGACAACGCGGCGGGCTCGGGCGCGTGGTTTAAAGGTTTGCAGTCATCTTATCGTTGGCCTGCCCGGTGAAGGTCAGCAGCAATGCATGGACACGCTGGAAAAAGTGGTTGAAACCGGCGTGGATGGCCTGAAGCTGCATCCTCTGCATATTGTGGAAGGCAGTATTATGGCCAAAAGCTGGCGGGCAGGCCGTCTGGAAGGGATTGCGCTGGATGAGTATGTGGTTACCGCCGGAGAAATGATTCGCCACACGCCGCTTGATGTCGTGTTTCATCGTATTTCGGCTAACGCCAGGCGCCCCACGCTGCTGGCACCTTTGTGGTGTGAAAACCGCTGGGCTGCGATGGTGGATATCGACCGCTATTTGCTGGCACATGGGGCGCAGGGTTCAGCGCTGGGAACGCCGTGGGATCTCTCAGTTCTTTCGTAAATCCTGAGTACGAGTCCTTTTTGCGGTATATTTAGCGCATCCACGGCGAAGGAATCGTTCCATGAAGCAAATCCGGTTATTGGCGCAGTATTACGTTGATCTTATGGTGAAGCTGGGGTTAGTCCGCTTCTCCCTGCTGCTGGCCTCCGCGCTGGTCGTGCTGGCGATGGTGGTGCAAATGGCCGTCACCATGCTGCTGCGCGGCCAGGTCGAAAGTATTGACGTTGTTCGTTCTATCTTCTTTGGCTTGTTGATTACGCCCTGGGCGGTTTACTTCCTGTCTGTTGTTGTCGAGCAGCTCGAGGAGTCGAGGCAGCGGCTGTCGAAGCTGGTGGAAAAGCTGGAGGAGATGCGCGAGCGGGATCTTATCCTTAACGTCCAGCTTAAGGACAATATTGCCCAGCTAAACCAGGAGATAGCCGACCGCGTGAAAGCGGAAGCCGAACGCCAGACCATGCTTGAGCAGCTTAAAGTCGAGATGCAGGAGCGTGAAGAGACGCAAATCCGCCTTGAGCAGCAATCCTCTTTCCTGCGTTCTTTCCTTGATGCTTCTCCTGACCTGGTCTTCTATCGCAATGAAGACCGAGAGTTTTCCGGCTGTAACAGGGCCATGGAGCTGCTGACCGGCAAGAGTGAGAAACAGCTGGTTCATCTTAAACCGCAGGACGTGTACACGGCTGAAGCGGCAGAGAAAGTGCTGGAAACGGACGAAAAAGTATTCCGCCACAACGTTTCTCTGACCTATGAGCAGTGGCTTGATTATCCGGATGGGCGAAAAGCCTGTTTCGAAATCCGAAAAGTGCCTTATTACGACCGCGTCGGTAAACGTCACGGGTTGATGGGGTTTGGTCGCGATATTACCGAGCGTAAACGCTACCAGGACGCGCTTGAGCGCGCGAGCCGGGACAAGACAACCTTCATCTCAACCATCAGCCACGAGCTGCGTACTCCGCTCAACGGCATTGTCGGCCTGAGCCGTATTCTGTTGGATACCGATCTTACCGCCGAACAAACCAATTACCTGAAAACGATCCACGTTTCCGCCATCACGCTTGGCAACATCTTTAACGATATTATCGATATGGATAAGCTCGAGCGCCGCAAAGTCCAGCTCGATAACCAGCCGGTTGATTTCACCAGCTTCCTCGCCGACCTTGAAAACCTTTCTGGCCTGCAGGCTCAGCAAAAAGGGCTGTCGTTTGTGATGGACCCTACTCTGCCGCTACCGCACAAGGTGGTGACGGACGGTACTCGCCTGCGTCAGATCCTTTGGAACCTGATCAGCAACGCCGTGAAATTTACTCCGAAAGGGGGGCTGGTGACGGTGCGCGTCCGCTATGAAGAGGAGAGCTGCCTGCGCTTTGAGGTTCAGGACTCCGGGATTGGTATTCCGGTGGATGAGCAGGACAAAATTTTTGCCATGTATTACCAGGTAAAAGACAGCCACGGCGGCAAGCCTGCGACCGGGACCGGCATTGGGCTGGCGGTTTCTCGCCGTCTGGCGAAAAGCATGGGTGGGGACATTACCGTTACCAGCAAGCCGGGTGAAGGATCGCTGTTCACGCTGACCGTTCAGGCGCCGAGCGTGGCGGAAGAAGTAGAGGACACGCTAGAAGATGACGATATGCCATTGCCGGCACTGCACGTGCTGCTGGTGGAGGATATCGAGCTGAACGTCATCGTAGCGCGTTCGGTTCTGGAAAAACTCGGCAATAGCGTAGATGTGGCGATGACCGGGAAAGACGCGCTGGAGATGTTTATTCCGGGCGAATATGACCTTGTGCTGCTTGATATCCAACTGCCGGATATGACCGGGCTGGATATCTCTCGCGAACTGAATAAGCGTTTTAGCAAAGATGAGCTGCCGCCGCTGGTGGCGCTGACCGCCAACGTGCTGAAAAACAAGCAAGAGTATCTTGAGGCCGGGATGGACGACGTGCTAAGCAAGCCGCTCGCCGTGCCGGCATTGATGTCGATGATCCAAAAATTCTGGGATAACCAGATAACGGACAAGGAGCCTGTGGTGACAAAAGTCGATAGTGAAAAACAGCAAGCGCTGCTCGATATTCCGATGCTCGAACAATATATCGAGCTGGTTGGGCCAAAACTTATTACCGACGGCCTGGCTATGTTTGAAAAAATGATGCCGGGTTATTTAGAGGTGCTCGATTCCAATATGACCGCGCGGGATAACAAAGGCGTGGTGGAAGAGGGGCATAAAATTAAAGGTGCTGCTGGCTCCATTGGTTTAAGGCATTTACAGCAGGTTGCCCAGCAAATTCAGTCTCCGGATCTTCCCGCCTGGTCAGATAACGTTGGTGAATGGATTGAGGAGCTGAAACAAGAGTGGCAGCATGATGTTAGCGTATTAAAAGCATGGGTTGCGGACGCTGGAAAAAAATGACCCCGGCCAGGCCGGGGTGCGCGAATACTGCGCCAACACCAGGGAAAACAGGGTTGCGCCTTTTTTAAGCGTTGAATTATTGAACGGCACAACCAGCAATTCGCAGGCTGTCAGCCATATAAGATAGCAAACCTTAAAATATTTGTTACGTGAATCAGTAAAATATGTGAAGCATAGCGATCAAATTAACGCGGCTGATACTGATTCACGCCTGACGAAAAGGAACAAGCGAATGAAAAAAATAGGCGTAGTGCTGAGCGGCTGTGGAGTTTATGACGGCAGCGAGATCCATGAGGCGGTGTTAACGTTGCTGGCGCTTTCTCGTGCCGGGGCAGAAGCCATCTGCTTTGCACCGGATAAAGCACAGTCCGACGTTATCGATCATTTAACCGGTGAGCCAGCCGCAGAAACGCGCAATGTTCTGCAGGAGGCGGCACGCATCACTCGGGGCAGAATTCATCCCTTGCGTGAGGCAGCATCAGAAACCCTGGATGGATTGATTGTACCGGGCGGTTTTGGCGCGGCTAAAAACCTCAGCACCTTTGCCTCGCAGGGCGTTGATTGCGAGGTTGATGCAGATTTACGCCGCCTTGCGAGGGAATGCCACGAGCAGGGGAAACCGCTGGGTTTCATGTGCATTGCTCCGGCGATGCTGCCGAAGATTCTGGATATGCCGCTGCGCCTGACCATTGGCACCGACATTGATACCGCTGAATTGCTGGAAGCGATGGGGGCGGAACATGTCCCCTGCCCGGTGGACGATATCGTTGTCGATGAAGAACAGAAAGTCGTGACGACCCCGGCCTACATGCTGGCGCAAAACATCGCTGAAGCCGCCGTGGGTATCGACAAGCTGGTGGCCCGCGTGCTGGAACTTAGCGCATGAGAAAAGGGCGTTTTGCGCCGTGGCAGTGGGTTAAGCGCTGGTTGCTTAAAGTTCTGCTGGCGGTTGCGTGCGTGTGGTTCATGGGGATCCTGGTTTTCCGCTTTATCCCCGTGCCTTTTTCTGCGGTGATGGTAGAGCGGCAGCTCAGCGCATGGTTTAGCGGTAATTTTAGCTACGTTGCTCATTCTGACTGGGTTTCAATGGATGAGATCTCGCCGTGGATGGGGCTGGCCGTGATTGCCTCTGAGGACCAAAAGTTTCCTGAACATTGGGGCTTTGATACGGACGCCATAGAAAAGGCGCTGGCGCATAACGAGCGCCACGAAAGAAGGGTGCGAGGCGCATCGACGCTCTCTCAGCAAACCGCGAAGAACCTGTTTTTATGGGATGGCCGAAGCTGGCTGCGTAAAGGTTTGGAAGCAGGCCTGACGGTGGGGATTGAGACGGCATGGAGCAAGCGGCGTATTCTGACCGTGTATCTCAACATTGCTGAATTTGGCGAAGGGGTTTTTGGCGTGGAAGAAGCCTCCCGGCGCTATTTCAACAAACCCGCCAGCCGCCTGACGCCGGCCGAAGCCGCACTGCTGGCAGCCGTCCTGCCTAACCCGATTCGTTTTAAAGCCAACGCGCCGTCAGGGTATATACGCCAGCGCCAGCAGTGGATTTTGCGGCAGATGCGCCAGCTGGGCGGGGAGTCTTTCCTCGGGCAGCACAATTTAAATTAGGCTACCGTGGACTCGTCGCGGTAGCTCTCAGCATTCCCTCTCTGCCGTCTATCCGGCAAGGTAAACCGCCATGATGATGACCTCCTGCCTTAGAGAAGATACCGCCCGACAAATTGTCCAGCGCACGATGAACATCATCGACCATTCGGTGAATGTGATGAGCGAGCAGGGCGTAATTATTGCCTCCGGCGATCCTCGCCGTCTGCACCAGCGTCATGAAGGTGCGGTCCTGGCGCTCACGGAAAACAGGACGGTAATCATCGATGAAGCCTCCGCGCGCCGACTTAAAGGGGTGAAACCCGGTATTAATCTGCCCATTGTTTTTCGTCAGCAGATTGTGGGCGTGGTCGGTATTTCCGGTGAACCGGAGAAAGTACAGGCTTACGCGGAACTGGTGAAAATGGCCGCCGAGCTGATTCTGGAGCAGGCGGAAATGCTAGAGCAAAATCAGTGGGAAAAGCGCTATCGGGAGCAACTTGCCGCCCAGATTATTTCCGGGCAGCAAAGTCTGGCGGAACTGCGCCCGATGGCCAGCGGCCTTGGGGTGGATCTTGAGCTGCCGCGCGTGGCTTTGATGATTCACTTTTCATCTCAGCAGACTCTGCGTCAGCGTGAACTGCTGGAACGCCTCAGCAACTACGACAGCCAGGTCCTGGTCACGCCATTCGGTTTTGAACAAATAGCGATGCTGCTGCCGTTGGGGGGAGGGCGCATCGAGGAACGCCAGGCATTGCTGAAAAAAATGCTGCGTAAGCTTCACTCTCAGCTGCTGGCGCATTTTGACGTCACTCTTTCTGTCGGTGGTTTATTCGACGGAAACGATGCCTTAAGGCGCTCCTGGCTTAGCGCTGTGGCGCTGCACAAGATGGCTTCACGCCAAAAAATAGGGCAGTCGACGCTGTACTATCAGGATCTTTTATTACCCGTACTGATTAACGGTCTCGCCGGAAGCTGGCAGGCGGACGAAATGGGGCGGGCGTGGCGGACGCTCTGCGAGGCTGACCCTAAAGGCGTTCTGCGCCGTACGCTGCGCTGCTATTTTGAACAGAATTGTGATCTGTCTCAAACGACGAAATTACTGCATATCCACGTGAATACCTTGCGCTATCGGCTAAGCAAAATAGAATCGATAACGGCATTAGATATTAATAAGTTAGATTCCATTCTTCAGCTATTTATCGGCATGCAGCTCAGCGACTGATTTGTAGCAATCTACAAAAAACCTTTTTTTCGGCGCTTATTTTCTGGCGCTTCGTCTCAAGCTATTCGCCGCCCGCCCAGGGTAATGTCCCGTCCGTACCCATTCAATCTCCCTAAAAAAATCAAAACAGGAGTGATATATGACCACGGTTTCGGCTCTGGGCGCCCTGGTGGCGCTGGTTGTCTCTATTGTGCTTATTTTACGCAAGGTGCCGCCTGCCTACGGCATGATTGCTGGCGCGCTGGCGGGCGGTTTGGTCGGCGGCGCGGACTTAGTCCAGACAATTTCATTGATGATTACCGGGGCGCAGGGCATCACCAACGCGGTACTGCGCATTCTGGGGGCTGGCATTCTGGCTGGCGTACTGATTGAGTCCGGCGCCGCCAACACCATCGCCGAAACTATCGTGCGCAGGGTTGGAGAGAAGCGTGCCCTGCTTGCCCTGGCGGTGGCCACCATGCTGCTGACCGCCGTCGGCGTGTTTATCGACGTGGCGGTCATAACCGTTTCACCTATTGCGCTGGCGATAGCCCATCGGGCGGATATTTCGAAAATGGCTATTCTGCTGGCGATGATTGGCGGCGGAAAGGCCGGTAACGTCATGTCGCCCAACCCCAATACTATCGCAGCGGCTGACGCTTTCCATGTGCCTCTTACCGATTTGATGATGGCCGGCGTGGTGCCGGGGTTATTTGGCCTGGTGCTGGCCTATTTTCTGGCAAAACGGCTGAAGCATCGTGGCTCCAAAGTGGGCATCAATGAGCTGGTTGCGGTGAAAACAGAGAAGGCTTTACCGGCCTTCGGGGCGGCAATAGCGGCCCCGCTGGTGGCTATCTTTCTGCTGGCGCTGCGTCCGATTGCCGGCATCGCCATTGATCCACTGGTCGCGCTGCCGATAGGCGGCCTGATCGGGTCTATAGTGATGGGGCAGTGGCGGCAGACGAACCATTATATGGTGTCGGGGCTGGCTCGAATGTCTCCGGTGGCGATTATGCTACTGGGAACAGGGACGCTGGCCGGGATTATCGCTAACTCAGGGCTGAAGGATGTTTTGATTAGCGGCTTAACGGCCTCCGGAATGCCGTCTTATCTGCTGGCACCTTTCTCCGGGGCGCTGATGTCGATGGCTACGGCCTCTACGACTGCCGGGACCGCGGTAGCTTCGGCAGTGTTTAGCTCAACGCTTATCGATATGGGCATTACCGCGCTGGCAGGTGCGGCAATGATCCATGCCGGGGCGACGGTGCTGGACCATATGCCTCACGGCAGTTTTTTCCACGCCACCGGGGGCAGCGTCAATATGCAGGTTCACGAACGCTTAAAGCTGCTTCCCTATGAAACGGCCGTCGGCCTGGCGATCGCTTTTGTGTCGACCCTGATGTTTGGCGTATTTAATTTAGCGGGTTAATGAGGTAGCCATGAAAATTGTTATTGCCCCTGATTCTTTTAAAGAAAGCCTGACCGCGATGCAGGTAGCCGAGGCTATTGAGCAAGGTTTTCGCCAGATCTATCCGCATGCTGACTATCTCAAACTGCCGATGGCCGACGGTGGAGAAGGCACCGTGGAGTCGATGGTGGCGGCCACAGAAGGGAAAATCATCCCGGTAACGGTCTCCGGCCCGCTCGGGCTGCCTGTGGACGCTTTCTTCGGGCTGACGGGAGAAGGTGATACTGCAATCATCGAGATGGCGGCCGCTTCAGGGTTGCATCTGGTTGTGCCGGAAAAGCGTAACCCGCTGCTGACCGGAACGTTTGGTACGGGTGAGCTTATCCTGGCGGCACTAGATCACGGCGCACGTAAAATCATTATTGGCATCGGCGGCAGCGCGACAAACGATGGCGGGGCGGGAATGATGCAGGCGCTGGGGGCTAAACTCTGTGATGTGCAGGGCAATGAGATTGGCGCCGGCGGTGCGGCACTGGCTGAACTCTCAACTCTTGATCTTAGCCTGCTGGATGCTCGCCTTGCTGAGTGCGATATTCTTGTTGCCTGTGATGTCGATAATCCTTTGTGCGGTAAGTATGGTGCGTCGGCGGTCTTTGGCCCCCAAAAAGGTGCTACGCCAGAGCAGGTGCAGCAGCTTGATGCCGCTCTGATGCATTACGGCAACCTGATTGAGCGCGTCAGCGGTAAAGGCGTTATCAACGTTGCAGGTGCCGGTGCGGCGGGCGGAATGGGGGCTTCTTTGTCGGGCTTGCTTAATGCCCGCCTGCAGCCGGGCGTGGCGATTGTCACCGAAGCGTTGCGTCTTGCCGAGGCCGTTCAGGGCGCCGATCTGGTGATTACCGGGGAAGGGCGCATAGACAGCCAGACGATCCACGGGAAAACGCCGATAGGCGTGGCAAGAGTGGCTAAGCGTTTTAATGTGCCGGTTATTGCCCTGGCTGGGGGCATGACGGCAGATTACGGCGTGGTGCATCAGCACGGTCTCGATGCCGTTTTCTCGGTGCTTAATCGAGTTCAGACGCTGCCAGAGGCGCTGGAGCAGGCGAGGGATAATATTTGCGTGACGGCGCGGAACGTTGCCGCAGTATGGAAATTAGCGCGCGGTTAATACCGCGCGCAAAGTCTTTAGTCTTCGTCAAACCCGGCGTTGAACAAAGCAATCACGGCAGCCAGGGCCTGTTCTTCTTCCGGGCCCGTTACTTCAATTTCGATATGGCCACCCTTGGCAGAGTCCAGCATCAGAAGCGCGATAACGCTGCTGGCTTCTGCTTCGGTGCCCGCTTCGTTTCTCAGCATGACTTCAGCGTCAAAACTTTGTACCAGCTCAAACAGTTTCATCGCCGGGCGAGCATGCATGCCCAGCTTGTTGGTTATTTCAACGGTTTGCTTTACGGTCATGTTTTACGTTTTTCCAGCGTGCGGTGACGGGACTGGACGTTCTTGCCGCGTGAGCGGAAGTAGTCGGCCAGCTGCTCAGCTATATAAACCGAACGGTGTTTACCGCCGGTACAGCCAATCGCCACGGTCAGGTAGCTACGGTTATTGGTTTCCAGCATCGGTAACCATAGCTCAAGATAGCTGCGGGTCTGATAGATAAAATTGTGTACTTCTGTGTGCCTGTCGAGGAACGCGGCAACCGGGCGATCCAGGCCGGTCATCGGGCGCAGCTTCGGGTCCCAGTGCGGGTTAGGAAGAAAGCGCACGTCAAACACATAATCGGCATCAATCGGTATACCGTGCTTGAAGCCGAAGGACTCAAATACCATCGTCAGTTCGCGTTCACGTTTGCCCAGCAGGCGAGTACGCAGCATTTCTGCCAGCTCATGCACCGACATTTCTGACGTGTCGATAATCAGGTCGGCCCGCGATTTGAGCGGTTCCAGCAGATCGCTTTCTTCGTCAATGGCGCTTTCCAGAGAGAGATTTTTGCTGGAGAGCGGATGAAGACGGCGCGTATCGCTATAGCGACGGATCAGCGTATTACGATCGGCATCCAGGAACAGCAGCTGCGGGGAAAAAGCGTCCGGCAGGCTGTCCATTGCGTGCTCGAAGATTTCCGGCGACTCCGGCATGTTGCGCACGTCGATGCTGACCGCCGCGGAAATTTGCCGGTCGGCAAGCGTTTTCGCCAGCTCTGGTAGCAGAACGACCGGCAGGTTATCCACGCAGTAGAATCCCATATCTTCCAGTGCGCGCAAGGCTACAGACTTCCCTGAACCTGAGCGGCCGCTGACAATCATCAGCACCATGTAATCATTCCCCCGATTTATCTGTCTGAGACATTAAACGCGCTGATTATTCGTTTTCGCTGCCGTTATCGACTTCTGTTTCAGTAATTATCTGGTAAAGCTCTTCATCGCTGCTGGCCGAGCGCAGCCGACGACAAATGGTTTTATCCGCCAGACGCTTGGCCACAAGGGAAAGCGTGTGGAGGTGCGTTTTTGTCTGGTCTGCCGGTACCAGTAACGCAAACAGCAGATCGACCGGCTGGTTATCGATGGCGTCAAACGCGATAGGCGTTTCCAGTTGGATAAAGACGCCGACGGCCCGGAGCGTATCCTCCTCCAGCTTGCCGTGGGGAATGGCAATGCCGTTACCAATGCCGGTACTGCCCATACGTTCGCGGGTGAGTACGGCTTCGAACACCACCTGCGGCGGCAGGCCAAGCTGTTTTGCTGCCAGTTCGCTGATGATTTCCAGCGCACGTTTTTTACTCTGACAGTGGACGCCACTGCGAGTACATTCCTGGTTAAGGACATTGCTCAGTTGTAGAGCGGAATAGTTGTTCATCATAAGTTCACCTAAGCACTTTTTGTGCAAACGGCCCGCTACACGGGCAGCGGGCCGGCCATATGCACATTGGATGCCCGGATTATCAGTGTTGTTTTAGTTTATCTTTGTGTTTCGTTAACTGTCGGGCCAGTTTATCAATCAGACCGTCAATCGCGGCATACATGTCCTGGCCTTCGGCGCTGGCATGCAGTTCTCCACCATTCACATGCAGCGTAGCATCCGCTGTATGGGTGACTTTTTCCACCTTTAATACAATATAGACCTGGTTGATTCTGTCGAAGTACTGCTCCAGTTTGGCAAACTTCGTGTTCACAAATTCACGCAGTGCATCAGTGATCTCGACGTTTTGTCCCGTAATGTTGAGCTGCATAGTGTCTTCCTTATCGGTGAAGTCACACCAGCTGCTTGCGCTGGTTTGACGGTGGAATGGATAAAGACTCTCGGTACTTCGCAACTGTGCGGCGAGCAACCATAATACCTTGATCCGACAGCAGGGTGGTTAACTTGCTGTCGCTCAACGGTTTGGCTGGGTTTTCCGCAGCAATTAACTTCTTCACCAGCGCCCGAATTGCCGTGGAGGAGGCTTCGCCGCCGCCTTCGGTATTGACGTGGCTGGAGAAGAAATACTTCAATTCAAAGATGCCGCGCGGGCTATGCAAATACTTCTGGGTGGTCACCCTTGAGATAGTCGATTCGTGCATCTCGACCGCCTGAGCGATGTCGGCGAGCACCATCGGCTTCATGTGTTCTTCACCGTGTTCGAAGAACGCCTGCTGCTGCTCGACGATGCAACGGCTCACGCGCAATAACGTATCATTGCGGCTTTCCAGGCTTTTAATCAACCATTTCGCTTCCTGCAGATTGCTGCGAATAAACTGCGAGTCGCTGTCATTGCGCGTGTTGCCGCCCATGGCTGCATACTGCTGGTTGATTTTGAGGCGTGGAATGCTGTCTGCGTTAAGCTCAACGACCCAGCGTGCCAGGTGCTTACGGACCAGTACATCAGGGATAACGTACTCCGGTTCGCCGGTTTGAATCGACTGGCCAGGGCGAGGGTCGAGGGATTGGATCAGGCACATGGCCTCTTTCAGGGCGTCTTCTTTAATGCGCGTGACCCGCATTAAAGTACGGAAATCGTGATTCGCCAGCAGATCTAAATGATCGCTTACGATTAACCTGGCCTCTGTCAGCCGGGGCGTGTCTTTGGCGTATTGAGAAAGTTGAATCAGCAGGCAATCGCGTAAGTCTCTTGCCGCAACGCCAACGGGATCAAAGCGTTGAATTCGCTTCAGCACGGCCTCAACTTCGTCCAGGCTCACATCGTCGTGGCCCAGACTTTCCAGAATGTCTTCCAGAGGAACGGTGAGATACCCGGTTTCATCGACAGCATCG
Organism: Cedecea sp. P7760; assembly: GCF_013386425.1. NCBI lineage: Bacteria > Pseudomonadati > Pseudomonadota > Gammaproteobacteria > Enterobacterales > Enterobacteriaceae > Cedecea > Cedecea sp. P7760. The sequence goes on from NZ_JACARU010000015.1 coordinate 62,282, forward strand.
ACGATGGAGGTCGCGATCGCCGTATCCGTATCGGAAAACGGCGTCAGATCAACCTGCCACATCAGGTAGTCCTGAAGTGACTGGGTGGTTTCACCCTGATAGACAGGAAGCTCGTCATCGAGATAGTCGGTACCTGTCCCTGAAGGCGTACCGGCGGTGTAGATTTCATCCCAGCTGGCATCCAGCGGCAGCTCATCGGGCATCTCTTTCTGCTCGAGGGCTTCACGGGTGTCCATTGCTTCGTTCTCAGGCATCTCCTGAGTCTCGATCTCATCATGCAGGTCGGTTTGCTCAAGCAATGGATTACTGTCCAGTGCCTGCTGGAGTTCTTGCTGAAGCTCTAACGTTGAAAGCTGCAACAGGCGGATGGCCTGCTGTAGCTGGGGCGTCATAGCAAGTTGTTGGCTAAGCCGTAATTGCAAACCTTGCTTCATGTTCAGAGCAAACGTCCTCAAATAAGTCGTGTAAGACTTCCCACCCTATCAGAGTCTGAACTCTTCGCCCAGATAGACTCGCTTAACTTGCTCGTCTTCAAGGATTTCTTCCGGCGTGCCGTGGGCAATCAGATGCCCCTGACTAACGATATAGGCGCGTTCGCAGACGGCCAGTGTTTCGCGCACGTTATGGTCAGTAATCAACACGCCGAGGCCGCTGTCACGCAGATGCTCGATGATGCGTTTGATATCGATAACGGAAATAGGGTCAACCCCTGCAAAGGGCTCATCCAGCAAAATGAATTTCGGGTTGGCCGCCAGCGCGCGGGCGATTTCAACGCGGCGGCGCTCACCGCCGGACAGCGATTGCCCAAGGTTGTTGCGCAGGTGCGAGATGTGGAACTCTTCCATCAGCTCGTTAGCGCGATCGTCACGCTGCTCTGACGTCAGGTCATCGCGAATCTGCAGCACCGCCATCAGGTTATCAAACACGCTCAGGCGGCGGAAAATGGACGCTTCCTGCGGCAGATAACCGATACCACGACGGGCACGGGCATGCAGTGGAAGCAGGCTGATATCGTCATCATCAATGATAATGTTTCCCGCATCACGAGGCACGATGCCAACGACCATGTAAAACGTCGTGGTTTTACCGGCGCCGTTTGGCCCAAGCAGCCCCACGATTTCACCCGAATTTACGGTCAGGCTGACGTCTTCGACAACGCGGCGGCCTTTGTAGGCCTTGGCGAGGTTTTTCGCAATTAAAGTTGCCATAACGAATCAGTTACTCTTTTTTTGTGCCGGCTGCTGGCCGTTTTTATTCTGCAGCTGAGACGGCACCAGCACGGTAGTAACGCGTTTGCCTTTCTCGCTAAACGCCTGCATTTTTTGATCCTTCACCAGATACGTAATCTTGTCGCCGGTGATGTTGCTGTCCAGTTGTTCAAGGTAAGCGTTACCGGTCAGCACCACGAAGTCGTTAGCCAGTTCATAGTGCATGGTGGAGGCGTGGCCTTTTACCGGCTTACCGCTGTCCTGCATTTGATAGAAGGTCGCAGGCTTGCCGTAGCCATCAATCACCTCTTTGCCCTGCTCGCCGCCAGGGCGGGTGACAACAACTTTATCGGCGTTGATTTTGATACTGCCCTGCGTCACAACGACATTACCGGTGAAGGTGACAACGTTGCCCTGCATATCGAGGGACTGTTGGTCAGATTCGATATGAATAGGCTGTTCGGTGTCGCCCGTCAGGGCCCAGGCTGACAAAGGTGCGGCAAAAAGCGAACCAAGCAGAACAAGTTTAAGGCTGAGTTTGTTTATTCTGGATTTCATAAGAGGTTTTAACCTTTTCAATCAGCTGTGCAGTTTGGCTGCGTAAGTTGCCACGCATTTTCAGGCCACTGGAGTTAAATGTGGTGCCGTACAGGGTAACAAGATCGTCAGAAGCGACATCTTGAGTAATTAAATTCACCTGCGCATTGTCCGTCGTAATTTTGCGTAACTGCGAGTCTGGCGTTAGCGCTGTGACGACGACGTTACCGTACAGATAGAGCATCTTGTCATCGGTAAGTTTGGCGCGATCTGCGTGAATTTCCCAGGTAGCAATTTTATTTTCATCGTACTGCGTCATTACCGGCCTGGTGAACCACGAAATACCGGTATCCGAGAAGTATTCAACGTGTTGAGCGATAAGCTTATAGTTCAGCGCGCCCTGCGGGTTATAGACAATCGTTGTGGATAATTCACTTTGATAAGTCGGGGTATCGTTGTTAACGGCTACGCCCGGCTCGTCTTTATCCGTCAAATTCAGGCCGATCAGCACTAATGCCGCAATGGCGAGCAGGAAAATAATCCAACGTCTGGTCTTGCTCATATGGATTGCCCTTTGGCCTCGTCAAGTTTACCCTGCGCCATCAACAGCAGATCGCAAATTTCCCGCACTGCACCTCGCCCACCGCTGATTCTGGTCACGTAATCCGCTTTTGGCGTCAATAATGGGTGCGCGTCGGCTACCGCAACGCTTAAACCCACCTGCTCCATAACCGGCCAGTCGATAAGATCGTCGCCAATGTAGGCAACTTGCTCCGGTAAAAGCGCGACTTTTGACAGCAGATCGCGAAACGCGACCAGTTTATCGGACTGCCCCTGATAAAGGTGGGTGATGCCCAATGTTGCGCAGCGATCTTCCAGCAGCTTTGCTTTCCTGCCAGTAATAATAGCGACTTCAATTCCGGAGGTCAGGGCGCAGCGAATACCATAGCCATCACGCACGTTGAAGGCTTTAAGCTCTTCGCCGCTGTTGCCCATGTAAATAAGGCCGTCGGACATTACGCCATCGACGTCCAGAATCAGCAGGCGAATCTCTTTCGCCCGCGCTATGACCTGCGCGCTTACCGGCCCGTAGCAGGTATCAAGCAGCGCATCACGGTTACTCATTAAGGCTAATCCTTTTTTAAACTACGCCTGCGCGCAGCATGTCATGCATATGTACCACACCCAGCAACTGGTCGCCATCCGCGACCATAACCGAGGTGATATGGCGGGACTGCATCAGGTTTAATGCATCTACCGCCAATGTGCCAGGGCGTACGCGAATGCCGCCGGTCGTCATGACATCAGCAATGCGTAAGGTATTTAAATCGGCTCCCATATCGAACACGCGACGTAAATCGCCGTCGGTAAAGATGCCTTCAATTTTCATCAGGTCATTGCAGATGACCGTCATCCCCATATTTTTACGGGTAATTTCCAACAGCGCATCGCGTAGCGACGCCTCTTTGCTCACGTGCGGGATATCATCGCCTGTGTGCATGATGTCGTTGACGCGTAAGAGCAGTTTGCGGCCCAGCGCGCCGCCAGGGTGAGACAGTGCGAAGTCTTCAGCGGTGAACCCACGGGCTTTCAGCAAGGCTACGGCCAGGGCGTCACCCATGACCAGCGTCGCCGTGGTGCTGGTGGTCGGCGCCAGGCCAAGCGGGCATGCTTCCTGAGGGACTTTAATGCACAGATGGATATCCGCCGCGCGGCCCATGGAGCTTTCCGGGCGTGCGGTCATGCAAATCAACGGCACCTGCAGGCGTTTTAATACCGGAATGAGCGCCAGAATTTCATTCGACTCGCCGGAGTTAGAAACCGCAATGACGATATCCTGCGCCGTGACCATACCCAGGTCGCCGTGGCTGGCTTCTCCTGGATGCACAAAAAAGGCCGGGGTGCCGGTGCTGGCAAAGGTTGCCGCCATTTTTTTACCGATATGGCCTGATTTCCCCATGCCCATGACGACAACTTTGCCCGGGCAGTAGAAAATCTTCTCGCAGGCCTGTGAAAAATCGTCGTTGATGTACTGGTCAAGCTGAGCCAGGCCTTCACGTTCAATATTGAGCACGTCTTTGCCCGCTTGTTGAAAGTCAAAACCCGGCGCTAAATCTATATGAGACATAATTCCTGTTTCCGTTTTATCCGACGACAGGTGGCGCAACAAACCACAGCACCACGATCCATATGATAAACCCACATGTTAACAGAGCGCCGGCGAGCTTGCCGATTTGGCGTGGTTTACGCCAGCACAGCACGGCAAAAACAGCACTTACCGCTAACATCAGCCAGTAATCCCGGGCGAAAGCCAGCGGATTCAGGCTGCCGGGCGCCACCAGTGCGGGGATCCCGAGAACAAAAACAACGTTAAAAATATTCGACCCGATAATATTACCGATCGCGATATCATCTTCACCTTTGCGTGCACCGGCGATAGCGGTTGCCAGTTCCGGCAGGCTGGTCCCCACGGCGATAATCGTCAAGCCAATCACCAGCTCGCTTACGCCGAAATAATGGGCCAGCACTGAGGCATTATCGATAACCATCCGCGTCGCCATCGGCATGATAACTAACGCAACGCCCAGCCATAAAAACGCGACCGACAGGCTGCCTTCCTGAGGAAGCTCAGCGAGCTGTTCCCGCGTCAGGCTATCAACGCCCTGGCGCTCGGCAAGGCGGCCTATTCTAATGATAAACACCAGATATAACACTGCCATCGTCAGCAGCATGATACCTTCTGCCTGCGTCAGCTCACCGTCATATAAAAAAAGGCCTGCGGCGGCACTTACCGCCAACATTAGGGGCAATTCACGCCGTAGAATATCGGAATTAACGGTAAATGGGTGTAATAGCGCTGCGAGCCCCAAAATCAGCATTATATTGGTGATATTAGAGCCGATGGCCGTGCCGACGGCTAAGTCCAGCTGGCCGTGCAGCGCGGAAGAGCTGGCGATGATAATTTCAGGAAGTGAAGTGCCGATGCTGACCACCGTCATGCCGATAATCAGCGGTGGGATCCCGATACTGCGACAAAGGATCGCTGCGGCGAAAACTAAACGGTCGGCGCCATAGACCACCAGAAGTAAACCAATAATTAATAGCGCCGTAGCTAACAGCATGAAAAATCCTTTCTTAGGGTATAATCGCCGATCCTGAGGGCCTGAAGGCTCGGGCAAAACGAAGTGCTGCCTGAACCCGGCGATAAGTCTTAATTCTGACTTTATGCGGCGGAAAAGTAAAACAAATGCCAGCTTTCGCTAACCCGCACAGGTAATATTCTGTAAAAATGTTGGGTTTTAGCATCTCTTTAAGGCCATGCTTGCCGGCAAACACAAAAAAGGAAGGGCGATGAGTCAGACTGGAGCGAATCTGGTTGAGATCCGCGGGATGAGTTTTTCCCGTGGCGAACGCCAGATCTTCGAGAATATTTCGCTGACCGTACCTCGTGGCAAGGTGACGGCGATCATGGGGCCATCGGGGATCGGTAAGACTACGCTTTTAAAGCTTATTGGTGGGCAGATCCAGCCCGACAGCGGCGAGATCCTGTTTGACGGAGAAAACGTTCCGGCGATGTCACGTTCGCGGCTTTTCACCGTTCGCAAGCGTATGAGCATGCTGTTCCAGTCAGGTGCTTTATTTACCGATCTTAACGTGTTCGAAAATGTGGCTTACCCACTGCGTGAGCATCGCCAGTTACCGGAACCTTTGCTGCAAAGCACGGTGATGATGAAGCTGGAAGCGGTAGGGCTTCGTGGTGCCGCGAAACTTATGCCTTCTGAACTATCCGGCGGTATGGCTCGCCGCGCAGCTTTGGCCCGCGCGATTGCGCTTGAGCCAGACCTGATCATGTTTGACGAACCTTTTGTTGGTCAGGATCCGATAACCATGGGCGTTCTGGTTAAACTCATCTCTGAACTCAACAGTTCGCTCGGTGTCACCTGCATTGTGGTATCGCACGACGTTCCGGAAGTATTAAGCATCGCGGATTACGCTTATATTGCCGCCGACCAGCACATTGTTGCGCACGGTAGCCCGGCGGAACTTCGCGAAAATCATGATCCCCGTGTTCGACAATTCCTTGACGGGATCGCTGACGGTCCGGTGCCATTCCGCTATCCGGCCGGGGATTATCAACAAGATTTGTTATCTGGAACGAGGAGCTAAACTGCTCATGCTGCTAAATGCACTGGCCTCTTTCGGGCGACGTGGGATAAAAACCTGCGCCTCGTTCGGGCGTGCCGGACTGATGTTATTCAACGCGCTGGTCGGGAAACCTGAGTTTCGCAAACATGCGCCGTTGCTGGTGCGTCAGCTTTATAACGTCGGCGTATTGTCGATGCTGATCATCATGGTTTCCGGTCTGTTCATCGGGATGGTGCTTGGGCTTCAGGGCTACCTGGTTCTGACGACCTACAGCGCCGAGTCGAGTCTCGGCATGCTGGTGGCGCTCTCCTTGCTTCGTGAACTTGGCCCGGTCGTTGCCGCGCTGCTGTTTGCCGGGCGTGCGGGTTCTGCTTTAACCGCCGAAATTGGCCTGATGCGCGCTACCGAACAGCTTTCCAGCATGGAGATGATGGCGGTTGACCCGCTGCGCCGTGTTGTCTCGCCGCGCTTTTGGGCCGGGGTGATTTCACTGCCGCTGTTGACGCTTATTTTTGTCGCCGTAGGCGTTTGGGGCGGTGCTCTGGTGGGCGTTAACTGGAAAGGCATTGATGCCGGTTTCTTCTGGTCAGCAATGCAAAATGCGGTTTCCTGGCGGCTTGATTTGGTTAACTGCGTCATTAAAAGCGTGGTGTTCGCCATTACCGTAACGTGGATTGCGTTATTCAACGGGTACGATGCTATTCCGACCTCGGCGGGAATTAGCCGGGCAACCACACGCACCGTTGTGCACGCTTCTCTGGCCGTTCTGGGCCTCGATTTTGTGCTGACAGCACTGATGTTTGGGAATTGAGTTCATGCAAACAAAGAAATTTGAAGTTTGGGTTGGTGCTTTTCTGCTGGTAGCGCTGGTTGCCATTGTTTTTCTCTGCCTGAAGGTGGCTAACGTCACGTCTCTGCGCAGTGAGCCGACCTATCGGGTCTACGCCACATTCGACAACATTGGCGGCCTGAAAATGAGTTCGCCTGTTCGCCTTGGCGGCGTCGTGATTGGTCGTGTTGATGGCATCGCCCTCGATCCCAAAACGTACCTGCCTCGCGTAACGCTGGATATCGAACAGCGCTACAACCAGATCCCGGATACCAGCTCCCTGGCTATTCGTACTTCTGGCCTGCTGGGTGAGCAGTATATTGCCCTTAATCTCGGTTTTGATGACCCGGAACTCGGGTCATCTATGCTTAAAGACGGCAGTACCATTCAGGATACGAAGTCTGCGTTGGTACTTGAGGACCTGATTGGCCAGTTCCTCTATAAGAGCGGCAACGGCGACAACAAGAATTCTGGCGATGCCGAGGCGCATCCTGCGGGTCATACTGATGCCGCGCCGCAGCCAGGGACCACGAATTAATTTAAGAGGAACGAACAATGTTTAAGCGTCTTATGATGGTTGCCATGCTGGTGATAGTCCCGTTTGCGATGGCGGCCGATCAAACCAACCCTTACAAGTTAATGAACGAGGCGGCGCAGAAGACCTTTGACCGCCTGAAGGCTGAGCAGCCTAAAATTCGGCAGAACCCGAATTATCTGCGCGATATCGTCGGCCAGGAGCTGTTGCCTTACGTGCAGATTAAATACGCTGGAGCATTGGTGCTGGGTCGTTACTATAAAGACGCCACGCCTGCGCAGCGCGACGCCTACTTTAAGGCTTTCGAAGAATACCTGAAGCAGGCATATGGTCAGGCGCTGGCGATGTATCACGGTCAGACTTACCAGATAGCCCCGGAGCAGCCGCTGGGCAACGCGGATATTATTGCGATCCGCGTGACGATTATCGATCCCAATGGCCGGCCGCCGGTGCGTCTTGACTTCCAGTGGCGTAAAAATAGCCAAACGGGCAACTGGCAGGCCTACGACATGATCGCCGAAGGGATCAGCATGATCACCACTAAACAGAACGAGTGGAGCGACCTGCTGCGTACCAAAGGGATTGATGGTTTGACCGCACAGCTGCAGTCCATTTCGAAGCAGCCGATTACTCTGGACAGTAAACAGTAATGGCGGAAGAACTGAGCTGGAAACAGGAAGGTGCCACGTTGCACTTTTTTGGCGAGCTGGATGGAGATACCGTTCAGCAGCTCTGGGCGCAGCGCGAGAAGACGGTCGCCGGTATTACCGTCTTTGAGCTTAGCGGCCTGACGCGTGTTGATACTGCAGGGCTGGCGTTACTTATCCACCTGACAGCCATCGCCACCCGTCAGGGACGCGAGGTTGAGCTGCGGGGAGCCAGTGAGAATTTGCGCACGCTGGCTCAGCTCTACAATCTGCCAGAGACGCTGCTGCCGCATCTGGCAGGCTAATGATTTCAGCACGTTACTTTCAAAGCCCTCGAACTGTTAAGTTCCGGGGCTTTTTGCTTATTTAAGCGGACGCCACTTTCCTCTAAGATGTGTGGCTTATTTCATCATTTATTAATCGACGAATAGATACCCCATGGAAAATCATGAAATTCAGACAGTGCTGATGAACGCACTGCCCCTCCAGGAAGTCCACGTCTCGGGCGATGGCAGCCACTTTCAGGTGATAGCGGTGGGTGAGTTATTCGCCGAGTTAAGTCGCGTCAAGAAACAGCAAACGGTCTATGCTCCGCTGATGGAATTTATCGCGGATAATCGCATCCATGCCGTTTCCATCAAGACCTACACGCCGGAAGAGTGGGCGCGCGATCGCAAACTGAATGGTTTTTGAATCATCGGCTCAGGCTGATGATAACGTTTTGAATTTAAAAGAGAGCAGTTTCAATGGATAAATTTCGTGTGCAGGGGCCAACTCGCCTGAGTGGTGAAGTGACAATCTCAGGGGCTAAAAACGCCGCGCTGCCAATCCTCTTCGCAGCCCTTCTGGCGGAAGAGCCGGTAGAGATTCAGAACGTTCCAAAGCTGAAAGACATTGATACCACCATGAAGCTGCTGAGCCAGCTGGGTACCAAGGTTGAGCGTAATGGTTCCGTCTTCATTGATGCCAGCGGCGTGAATATCTTTTGTGCGCCATACGACCTGGTAAAAACCATGCGCGCGTCTATCTGGGCTCTGGGGCCACTGGTTGCGCGTTTTGGACAAGGGCAGGTTTCTCTGCCTGGCGGGTGTGCCATTGGTGCTCGTCCGGTTGACCTGCATATTACCGGTCTCGAGCAGCTGGGCGCAGAGATTAAGCTGGAAGAAGGCTACGTTAAGGCTTCGGTAAACGGCCGCCTTAAAGGGGCCCACATTGTGATGGATAAGGTGAGCGTGGGCGCTACCGTCACCATCATGAGTGCAGCCACGCTTGCTGAAGGCAAGACGGTGATTGAAAACGCCGCTCGTGAACCTGAAATCGTCGATACGGCGAACTTTCTCAACACTCTGGGCGCGAAGATCAGCGGTGCGGGCACAGATCGCATTACTATCGAAGGTGTTGCTCGTTTGGGCGGCGGCGTTTATCGCGTTCTACCTGACCGCATTGAAACCGGGACCTTCCTGGTGGCTGCAGCTATTTCAGGCGGTAAAATCCTCTGCCGTAACGCGCAGCCTGACACCCTGGATGCGGTTCTGGCTAAGCTGCGTGAAGCAGGTGCTGAGGTTGAAACCGGTGAAGACTGGATAAGCCTTGATATGCACGGCCAGCGTCCAAAAGGCGTGACGGTTCGTACGGCCCCACACCCTGGCTTCCCTACCGATATGCAGGCGCAATTCACCCTGCTGAACCTGGTGGCTGAAGGGACGGGCGTGATCACCGAAACTATCTTCGAAAACCGCTTTATGCATGTGCCTGAGTTAATTCGTATGGGCGCGCACGCGGAAATCGAAAGCAACACCGTTATCTGTCATGGCGTTGAGACACTTTCTGGTGCTCAGGTCATGGCGACAGATCTCCGCGCGTCAGCAAGCCTTGTTCTGGCTGGCTGTATTGCAGAGGGCACGACGGTGGTTGACCGTATTTACCACATCGACCGCGGCTATGAGCGCATTGAAGATAAGCTTCAGGCGCTGGGCGCGAAAATCGAACGCGTGAAGGGAAGCGAGTAAGCCTCCCTTAGCAAGAAAAAACCGGGGCATGCCCCGGTTTTTTTATAGCTGCCGAATCTTGCTGGATCTGTCGATAAACTCATGGGTTATAGGATCGTGATAGCGCGACGGCCAAATGACCTGAGGGGCTACGCCCAGAGCCTGAGCGATAATGAACTCCCCTTTAGGCCAGGGGCGGGATAACGCGTTGGCGAGCGTTGATGAGCTTAAACCTGACTGACGTGACAGGGCGGCAAGCGAGGTTCTCTTTTTTCGCAGGCCGGCAATGATGTCCGCCGGATGCCAGTCCACATACTGATTTTCCATAATCTCTCCCTGTAATCTTACAAATCCTGCCCTGAACTGAGCATTAGTACAGGAAACTTATAGCATAAAAAGTTCCAAATGATTCCTGTAAGTGTAAGGAATAACGCATTCTGTGTTTTCATCCGCATATATGATGAAATCAAATGAAAATGGCAGGATTTAAGTGAAGGTATGGAGATGGGGCGAAGTTTTATTGGAAACTTAGCGCGCCAAATGACGCGCTAAAGTACTCGCTAACGATCGCGCTGTACGGACATGTGGGCTAAAGAGATAAGCGCTTCACGATATGGGCTATCAGGCAGAACAGAAAGCGCGTCGATTGCTTTATCTGCCTCTTCCTCAGCACGCTGGCGGGTCCACTCCAGAGAACCGCAATCCGCCATAGCTTTCAGGACAGGATCCAGCAGATGGCGGCCATTTCCTTGTTCGATCGCTTCACGGATCATCTGTGTCTGTTCCGGTGAACCATTACGCATGGCGTGCAGCAGCGGCAGCGTAGGCTTACCTTCGTTAAGGTCATCACCGACGTTTTTACCCAGGGTCTGCCCGTCCGAGCTGTAATCCAGCAGATCGTCAATGAGCTGGAAAGCCGTGCCCAGGTAACGCCCATAATCCTGCAGCGCTTTTTCCTGAACGTCAGATGCACCAGCCAGGATCCCCGAACATTGCGCTGCGGCTTCAAACAGGCGAGCCGTTTTGCTGTAAATCACCCGCATGTAGCTTTCTTCGGTGATATCAGGGTCATTGCAGTTCATCAACTGCAGTACTTCGCCTTCAGCAATGACGTTAACAGCCTCAGACATGACTTCCAGCACTTTCAGCGAGCCCAGACTGGTCATCATCTGGAAGGAACGCGTATAGATAAAGTCGCCGACCAACACGCTTGCGGCATTGCCAAAAGCAGCGTTAGCCGTGGCTTTACCGCGACGCATATCTGATTCGTCCACGACGTCATCGTGGAGAAGGGTAGCGGTATGTATGAATTCGATTAGCGCCGCTATTCTGACATGCGCCTGCCCTTCATAAGCAAGTGCCCGTGCGGCAAGCACGGCAATCATAGGGCGGATACGTTTACCGCCGCCGCTGACGATGTAGTAGCCCAGCTGGTTGATCAGCTGGACATCAGAATTCAGTTGCTCAAGGATTGTCGCATTGACACCCGCCATATCTTGCGCGGTTAACTCATTAATTTTTTCTAAATTCATCGCAAAAGTCTGGCTTTCGTCCTGTTTATTCCATATCCGTATGGCATAACGAGAGGGTTGAGGTTCGATACTGTAGTACAGATTGTACTGAAAAAACGAGGCAGATAAACGGTGTGTGTGCTGTTGCGTTTTTTTTCTACGCTAATTGACGATCGGACTTGTCAAAGCATCACGATTTGCGTAATATTCGCGCCCTATTGTGAATATTTATAGCGCTACCTGAATCCAATGAAAGGCAAGCGCGGAAAGCGGAGTTTTATATGTACGCGGTTTTCCAAAGTGGTGGTAAACAACACCGAGTAAGCGAAGGTCAGACCGTTCGCCTGGAAAAGCTGGACATCGCAACTGGCGAAACTGTTGAGTTCGCTGAAGTTCTGATGATCGCAAACGGTGAAGAAGTCAAAATCGGCGTTCCTTTCGTCGATGGTGGCGTTATCAAAGCTGAAGTCGTTGCTCACGGTCGTGGCGAGAAAGTTAAAATCGTCAAGTTCCGTCGCCGTAAACACTATCGTAAGCAAGCGGGCCACCGTCAGTGGTTCACCGATGTGAAAATTACTGGCATCAGCGCCTAAGACCTGAGGAGTAGATTAAATGGCACATAAAAAGGCTGGCGGCTCAACTCGTAACGGTCGCGATTCAGAAGCAAAACGCCTCGGTGTAAAACGCTTTGGTGGCGAAACTGTACTGGCTGGTAGCATCATCGTTCGTCAACGTGGTACTAAATTCCACGCTGGCAACAATGTAGGTTGTGGTCGTGACCACACCCTGTTTGCTAAAGCAGACGGTAAAGTAAAATTCGAAGTTAAAGGCCCGAACAATCGTAAATACATCAGCATCGTTGCTGAGTAAGTTTTTCGGTCCGGTAACGGATGAAAGCCCCGCAACGTGTTGCGGGGCTTTTTACATTGTACGCCTGGTAAATATTGTACGCCTGGTAAATTAAAACAGGGAATGGGCATGGGGCAGCAGGCGGGGATCGGCATTCTTTTAGCGCTTACCACGGCGATGTGCTGGGGAGCGTTACCGATAGCGATGAAGCAGGTGCTTCCGGTGATGGCGCCGCCGACGGTGGTCTTTTATCGGTTCCTGATGGCCAGTATTGGCCTCGGCATTATTCTCGCGATTCGGGGTAAACTTCCGCCGCTCACCCTGTTCCGTAAGCCTCGGTGGCTGGCGCTGTTAGCGATTGCCACCGGTGGGCTATTTGGCAACTTTCTGCTCTTTAGCTCCTCCCTGCAGTATTTAAGTCCTACCGCGTCTCAGGTCATTGGTCAGCTCTCCCCCGTGGGGATGATGGTGGCGAGCGTGGTGGTGCTGAAAGAGAGAATGCGTGGCACACAGGTTATCGGTGCCATTATGCTCTTATGCGGGCTGGTGATGTTCTTCAACACCAGCCTGATAGAAATTTTTACCCGCCTGACGGATTACACGCTTGGAGTAATCTTTGGCGTGCTGGCGGCAACGGTTTGGGTCAGTTATGGTGTAGCGCAGAAGGTGTTATTACGTCGGCTGGCCTCGCAACAGATCCTCTTTTTGCTGTACACTTTATGTACTATTGCACTTTTGCCGCTGGCAAAGCCGGGCGTTATTTTCCAGCTCAGTAGCTGGCAACTGACGTGTCTGGTTTTTTGCGGTCTGAATACGTTGGTAGGATACGGCGCGCTCGCTGAGGCGATGGCGCGCTGGCAGGCCTCCCAGGTTAGCGCCATCATTACGCTAACGCCGCTGTTTACGCTGCTGTTCTCAGACCTGCTGTCTCAGGCATGGCCCGAGTATTTCGCCATACCGATGCTTAACCTTGTGGGTTACATCGGTGCACTGGTGGTTGTGGCTGGTGCTATGTATTCTGCGATTGGCCACCGCCTTTGGGGGCGCTGGCATAAAACCGAAACGGCCACACCGGTGCAACGTTCGGGCGAATGATTTACGGAGAAGTAAGATGAAGTTTGTTGATGAAGCAACGATCCTGGTCGTGGCAGGGGATGGCGGTAACGGCTGCGTTAGCTTCCGTCGTGAAAAATATATCCCGAGAGGCGGCCCGGACGGCGGTGACGGCGGTGACGGCGGTGACGTATGGCTTGAAGCCGACGAGAACCTGAATACGCTCATCGATTATCGTTTTGAAAAGGCTTTCCGCGCTGAACGCGGTCAGAATGGCCAAAGCCGCGATTGTACCGGCAAGCGTGGTCATGACGTGACTGTGAAGGTTCCCGTCGGTACCCGAGTTATCGATCAGGGCACCGGTGAAACCATGGGTGATATGACCCAGCATGGTCAAAAGCTGATGGTTGCTAAGGGCGGCTGGCACGGCCTGGGTAACACCCGTTTTAAATCCTCGGTCAACCGTACTCCTCGCCAGAAGACGATGGGGACTCCAGGTGAAAAACGTGACCTGCAGTTAGAGCTGATGCTGCTGGCCGATGTTGGCATGCTGGGCATGCCGAACGCAGGCAAATCGACCTTTATCCGCGCGGTATCTGCAGCGAAGCCAAAAGTTGCTGACTATCCATTTACCACGCTGGTGCCAAGTCTTGGCGTTGTCCGCATGGATAACGAGAAGAGCTTCGTTGTCGCGGATATCCCGGGGCTGATTGAGGGCGCCGCCGACGGTGCCGGTCTTGGTATTCGCTTCCTGAAGCACCTGGAACGTTGCCGTGTTCTGCTGCACCTCATCGATATTGAGCCTATCGATGGTTCAGATCCGGTTGAGAACGCCCGTATTATTGTTGGCGAGCTGGAAAAATACAGCGAAAGCCTGGCGTCTAAACCTCGCTGGCTGGTGTTTAACAAAATCGACCTGATGGACAAAGCGCAGGCTGAAGAGAAGGCGAAGGCGATTGCCGAAGCACTCGGCTGGGAAGATAAATTCTACCTTATCTCTGCGGCAAGCCAGATGGGCGTGAAGGATCTCTGCTGGGATGTGATGACCTTTATCATCGAAAACCCAATTACGGCGGCTGAAGTCGCTAAGCAGACAGAGAAAGTCGAGTTTATGTGGGATGACTACCATCGCCAGCAGCTCGATGAAATGGAAGCTGAAGCAGAAGAAGATTGGGATGACGACTGGGACGATGAAGACGACGAAGGCGTCGAAATTATCTACCAGAAGTAAGTCTCAAATGAACAAGGCCGGTGCTCCCGGCCTTTTTTATTGAATGCTGCCGGGAAGCCAGCAGTCAGCCTGCAGGCCGCCTTCAGCGTGGTTATCCAGTTCAAGACTGCCATGATGGAGCTGCACAATACGTAGCACAATGTTCAGGCCCAGCCCGCTTCCACCGTAACGCTGGTCCATACGCCTGAAAGGTTCCGTTATCTGCTGAAGATACTCGGCTTTAATGCCCGGACCGCTGTCGACCACGCTCAACAGAGTTCCTCCCTCTTTCTCTGCCAGCATCACATGAATCACGCCTTTTTCTGGGCTATAGCGAGAGGCATTTTCCAGCAGGTTACGCAGCATCAAACGCAGCAGCACGGCATCGCCCTGAACGGTCAGAGAGGAGTCTGCGGGCCAGATGAGCTTTTGCCCGCGAGGCGCAGCCAATTCTTCCATTTCCATCTTCAGCGGCGCAACGATGTCGCTGCTCCAGGTCAGCGTATTGTAATGCCCGCTGGCGAGGGCTTGCCCGGCACGGGAGAGCATCAGTAGCTGCTCAATGGTGTGCATGAGCTGATCGATTCTGGTTAGCAGCATTGGTGCCTGCTCTATGCCCTTTTTTGCCATCAGTTCGAGATGCAGCCTGAGGCCAGCCAGCGGCGTTCTCAGTTCGTGTGCGGCATCGGCAGTGAACAGACGTTCTTGCTGAATAGTATGATCCAGGCGGCCAAGCAGCTGGTTAAGGGAATTGGTCACCGCCACCATTTCGTCCATGTCGGAAAACATGGGCAGCGGCGTGAGATTGTCGGCGGAACGATTAGCAAGGCTGGAGCGCAGCTGATTCAGAGGACGGGTTATCCAGGTGATTGCCCAGAAGGAGAAGAAAAGCGTGAAGGCGACCATCACCAGAGAAGGCACCAGCAAAGAGGCAATCGCTTCGCGGATCTCCTTCTCCACCTGCTGGTTTCGGGCTTTGGCGGACAGCGTTTCACTCACCAGGAAGCCAATCTGCTCACGACTTTCATGCCAGAGCCAGACGACGCTTATCAGCTGGAAAAAAAGAAGAATAAGCGCCAGCAGGATCATCAGGCGCCGGCGCATGCTGCTCATGAACGGCTTTCCAGTCGGTAGCCAACGCCGCGCACGGTTTTGATTCTGTCCTTCCCTAATTTGCGGCGAAGATTATGGATATGCACTTCGAGGGTATTGGAGCCTGGGTCGTCCTGCCAGCTGTAAATATCCTGCTGCAGCGTTTCGCGGTGCACCGTCTGGCCAATGCGCATCATCAGGCGGGTGAGCAAGGCGAACTCTTTGGGCGTAATTTCTACGGCCTGATTAGCGAGTAAGACCTGCTGTGTTTGTAGATTAAGGGTTAAATCGTCTTCCTGCAGCAGATTGTCGCTGTGGCCCTGATAGCGGCGAATCAGCGCCCGGGCGCGTGCCTGTAGCTCTGCAAGGGCAAAAGGTTTAACCAAATAATCATCGGCGCCAGAGTCCAGGCCGTTTACGCGGTCTTCAAGCGCGTCGCGAGCCGTGAGGATCAGCACGGGGTTTTTTACCCCACGACGACGCCACTGGCTTAGCAGCGTGGCACCGTCCTTATCAGGCAGCCCCAGGTCGAGAATAATCAGGCTGTACTCGCCGCTTTGCAGCAGGGCGTCTGCCTGGGCCGCCGTGGTGGCGCAGTCTAAGGCATAGCCTTCCCCGCCTAATGCCAGCGCAAGACCTTCCTGGAGCAGTAAATCGTCTTCAACAATAAGC
The DNA here is from genome assembly GCF_013386425.1 of Cedecea sp. P7760. Classification (NCBI taxonomy): domain Bacteria; kingdom Pseudomonadati; phylum Pseudomonadota; class Gammaproteobacteria; order Enterobacterales; family Enterobacteriaceae; genus Cedecea; species Cedecea sp. P7760. The sequence goes on from NZ_JACARU010000015.1 coordinate 78,559, forward strand.
AGTTTCATGGCTAGTTATTTTGGTAAATATCCTTGTAAAGCCGGCTTTCAAAACGCACCAGCGGGATACGGCGGTTACGCTGGTCGGCCGGTTCAACGGCATAGCCGGAGAGATACTGCACGAAGGCCATGCGTTGGCCACTTGCCGTGGTAATGAAGCCTGCCAGATTATAAACCCCTTGCAGCGAGCCCGTTTTCGCCGACACTTTACCGTCAACGCCAGCCTGATGCAGGCCAGCACGATACTGCAGGGAACCGTCGTAGCCCGCGAGCGGCAGCATGGAGATAAAGTTTAGCTGATTATCATTCTGAGCGATGTATTGCAGCACCTGCATCATCGTGGCTGGCGAAATCAGGTTGTGGCGTGAAAGGCCGGAGCCGTCGACGACGATGCTGTTCCCCAAATCTACGCCTGCTTTTTGACGCAAAATCTGACGAACGGAGTCTGCCCCTGCGCGCCATGTGCCGGGGACGCCTAAACGATTATGTCCGATGGTCCTGAATACGGTATCGGCAATCATGTTATCGGATTTCTTCAGCATGATTTTAAGCAGGTCGTGCAGCGGTGCTGACTGCTTGCTGGCGAGTACTGTACCCGGTTCGTTGGGCTGAGTCTGGCGCAGCAGCGTTCCGCTATAGCTAATCCCCGCCTGCTTCAGTTCATCTTTGATAATGGCACCTGCATAGCTAGCACCGTCCTGAATGGCAAAGGCTAATGGCAGAGGATCTGCGCGCTGTGTGAGGCAGCCTGTCAGCGTGTAACGATTCAAATCTCCCGGAACGACATCAAGTTCACAGTACTGGGCGTCAGGGGAGCCTTTGGCCAGGGTTCTGACCTGGCTAAACATCACTACCGGGTAATAAGACGCGATACGTATGTAGGCCAAATCGTCAGCCTTAGGGGCGCTATACAGGGAAATTGAGAAACAGTTCCGGTCCACGATTGCGGCGGCAGGGGGGGCGCTAAAACACTGCGTCATATCGTTCCAGGGCCAGCCTGGCGCTTTATCGTGGCTGGCAAAGATGGACGTATCGACCAGTACGTTACCTTTAATCTGCTGGACGCCTGCTTTTTTTAATTCGGCGACCATATTGCGGATATCCTGACGTTTAAGCGTAGGATCGCCGCCAAATCGCGCGATAAGGTCGCCATTCAGTACGCCATTATCGACCTGCGCGCGGCTTTCCAGCGTCGTCGTAAAGCGAAAGTCCGGGCCTAACTGAAGCAGCGCAGCCAGCGCCGTAATGACTTTTTGAGTACTGGCAGGCAGTGCCATCTGCTGGCTGTGGTAATCAATGAATGGGCTTGTGGCACCGACTTTTTGCACCATCAGCGCCAGGTTCGCCCCATCAGGCAACTGGGAGGTGTACTCTTCAACGTTCGCAGCCTGAACATTGATGGCTACGGCAGCGGTCAACCCAATGACAAATCTAAAAAATCGCATAATCTCGCGGTAACGGCCTGGAAACGTGACCGCCATACTACGGTGCATTATGGTGCAAAGTAAACGATGACCCTTAGGGAACTCCAGGGTAAAATACCGGTCAATTTGAAAACTGTTACTGACCTGGAGTCATCACTCCGGGTTGGTTTTCTTTTATTTATTGCCGGAGATACTGCCCGTATCCCGGCCATGCTTTTAAGCCAGCAGGGTGTTTTGCCCTGCTGCAGAGGACTGATTTTAAGAGGTATAACAAATGCAACCTATTCCGATGACATTACGTGGCGCTGAACAATTACGCGAGGAACTGGATTTTCTGAAGTCCGTTCGTCGTCCGGAAATCATTGCTGCAATTGCAGAAGCTCGCGAGCATGGCGATCTTAAAGAAAACGCCGAATATCACGCCGCGCGTGAGCAGCAGGGCTTTTGTGAAGGCCGTATTCAGGATATCGAAGCGAAGCTGTCCAATGCTCAGGTGATCGATGTCACAAAAATGCCTAATAACGGCCGTGTGATTTTTGGCACCACCGTAACGGTATTGAACCTGGATAATGACGAAGAGCTTACTTATCGCATCGTTGGTGACGATGAGGCTGATTTTAAAAAGAATCTTATTTCTGTAAATTCGCCTATTGCTCGCGGCCTTGTGGGTAAAGAATGCGATGATGTTGTTGTGATTCGCACGCCGGGTGGCGATGTCGAATTCGAAATCCTGAAAGTAGAATATTTGTAATTTTTACTACGCTGGCTAAAGGGTTGGCGTATTGTAAAGAAAAGAAAAAGGCCGCATAGCGGCCTTTTATCAACGAACATAGCGTGGCATTTTGCACACCTCTGCCTACTTCGGCAGAGAGATCTTCCGCTCTTTAGAAGGGCGATAGATCACCAGCGTTTTACCGATGACCTGTACGTTACAGGCGCCGGTTTCCCGCACGATGGCATCCACTATTAAGGTTTTCGTTTCGCGATCTTCCGTTGCGATCTTCACCTTGATTAACTCATGGTGCTCAAGCGCTTGTTCAATCTCGGCCAGTACCCCTTCGGTCAAACCATTATTGCCAAGCAGAACGACCGGCTTGAGCGGATGGGCCAGACCTTTCAGGTGCTGTTTTTGTTTAGTACTCAGATTCATCGTATTTTTTGCTTACGTTGGGATTGAAAACGGTTCATTCTACCGCCATCTCCAGTGTATCGCCAAATCGGCTGTGCTGATTGTTAGTTAGCCTGCTATTCACGATGAACAAAGTTGGATATTGAGATGACAGGTAAGAAGCGTTCTGCCAGCTCCAGTCGCTGGCTGCAGGAACACTTTAGCGATAAATATGTTCTACAGGCACAGAAAAAGGGGTTGCGGTCCCGTGCCTGGTTTAAACTTGATGAAATACAGCAAAGTGACAAACTTTTTAAGCCAGGAATGACTATTGTTGATCTTGGTGCTGCACCCGGCGGGTGGTCACAGTACGTCGTGACCCAAATCGGGAATCAGGGGAGAATCATCGCTTGCGATCTTTTACCAATGGATCCTATCGTTGGTGTGGACTTCCTCCAGGGCGATTTTCGTGATGAATTAGTCGTCAAAGCCCTGCTGGAACGTGTTGGTGACAGTAAAGTGCAGGTTGTCATGTCAGATATGGCGCCAAACATGAGCGGGACACCGGCAGTCGATATCCCGCGCGCTATGTACCTGGTTGAACTGGCGCTGGAAATGTGTCGGGACGTGCTGGCGCCGGGCGGTAGTTTTGTAGTGAAAGTGTTTCAGGGCGAAGGTTTCGATGAATACCTGCGAGAAATTCGCTCCCTGTTTACGACGGTTAAAGTTCGTAAGCCGGACTCTTCTCGTGCCCGCTCACGTGAAGTGTACATTGTAGCGACCGGGCGCAAACTATAGTACCCTGACGCTGTTTGTTAACACAGTTGTAATATGAGGTTAATCCCTTGAGTGACATGGCGAAAAACCTAATACTCTGGCTGGTCATTGCCGTTGTGCTAATGTCGGTATTCCAGAGCTTTGGGCCCAGCGAGTCAAATGGCCGTAGGGTGGACTACTCCACTTTCCTGTCCGAAGTTAATCAGGACCAGGTTCGCGAAGCGCGCATCAACGGACGTGAAATCAACGTTACCAAGAAAGATAGTAACCGATACACGACTTACATCCCCGTTAATGATCCCAAGCTGCTTGATAATCTGATTACCAAGAACGTGAAAGTTGTGGGCGAGCCGCCTGAAGAGCAGAGTCTGCTGGCAACTATCTTCATTTCCTGGTTCCCAATGCTGCTGCTGATTGGGGTCTGGATCTTCTTTATGCGCCAAATGCAGGGCGGCGGTGGCAAAGGTGCCATGTCGTTCGGTAAGAGCAAGGCGCGTATGCTAACGGAAGACCAAATCAAGACCACCTTTGCTGACGTTGCAGGCTGTGACGAGGCGAAAGAAGAGGTGGCTGAGCTGGTTGAATACCTGCGTGAGCCGAGCCGTTTCCAGAAGCTGGGCGGTAAAATCCCGAAAGGCGTCCTGATGGTCGGTCCTCCGGGTACGGGTAAAACGCTGCTGGCAAAAGCGATTGCTGGCGAAGCTAAAGTGCCGTTCTTCACGATTTCCGGCTCTGACTTTGTTGAAATGTTCGTCGGTGTGGGCGCATCCCGTGTCCGTGACATGTTCGAACAGGCCAAGAAAGCAGCACCTTGCATTATCTTTATCGATGAAATCGATGCCGTAGGTCGTCAGCGTGGCGCCGGTCTGGGTGGTGGTCACGATGAACGTGAGCAGACCCTGAACCAGATGCTGGTTGAGATGGATGGCTTCGAAGGTAACGAAGGTATCATCGTTATTGCGGCAACTAACCGTCCTGACGTACTTGACCCAGCGCTGCTGCGTCCTGGCCGTTTCGACCGTCAGGTTGTTGTCGGTCTGCCGGACGTTCGTGGTCGTGAGCAGATCCTGAAAGTGCATATGCGTCGCGTACCGCTTTCGCCGGATATTGATGCTGCAATTATCGCTCGTGGTACGCCTGGTTTCTCCGGTGCCGATCTGGCCAACCTGGTGAACGAAGCCGCGCTGTTTGCCGCTCGCGGTAACAAGCGTGTGGTATCGATGGTTGAGTTCGAGAAAGCGAAAGACAAAATCATGATGGGGGCAGAACGTCGCTCCATGGTGATGACGGAAGCGCAGAAAGAATCTACTGCCTATCACGAAGCTGGCCATGCGATTATCGGTCGCCTGGTGCCGGAACACGATCCGGTGCACAAAGTGACGATTATTCCTCGTGGTCGTGCGTTGGGTGTGACCTTCTTCCTGCCTGAAGGCGATGCTATTAGCGCCAGCCGTCAGAAACTGGAAAGTCAGATCTCCACGCTGTACGGCGGCCGTCTGGCAGAAGAGATTATCTATGGACCGGAACATGTTTCTACCGGGGCGTCGAATGACATTAAAGTCGCGACCAACCTGGCACGTAACATGGTTACCCAGTGGGGCTTCTCCGACAAACTTGGTCCGCTGCTGTATGCGGAAGAAGAGGGCGAAGTATTCCTGGGCCGTTCAGTTGCGAAAGCGAAGCATATGTCTGATGAGACCGCGCGTATCATCGATCAGGAAGTGAAATCCCTGATTGAACGCAACTATGCTCGTGCTCGCCAGCTGCTGAATGAGAACATGGATATCCTGCATACCATGAAAGATGCGTTGATGAAGTATGAAACCATCGATGCACCGCAGATTGACGACCTGATGGCTCGCCGCGAAGTGCGTCCGCCAGCAGGTTGGGAAGATGCGAGCAAGAGCAGCAATAATTCTGATAACAACGGTACCCCAAATGCGCCACGCCCGGTTGATGAACCGCGTACGCCAAATCCGGGTAACACGATGTCAGAACAGCTGGGCGACAAATAAGACGCTCACGACAGATGTTTTTGCAGTAATCTATAAACCCCGGGCCTGTCCCGGGGTTTTTGTTTTTGTACCTCCTAAGACAAACGCATAGGAAGAAGAATGAAACTTACCGCGCAGGGCTCTACGCTGGATCTCTCCCATCCTCATGTCATGGGGATTTTAAACGTCACGCCGGATTCTTTTTCCGACGGTGGCCAGCACAACTCGCTGGTTGAAGCCCTGAAGCATGCAAACGCTATGATCAACGCCGGGGCGACAATCATTGATGTTGGCGGAGAATCTACGCGACCTGGTGCGGCCGAAGTAAGTACTGAAGAAGAGCTTAAGCGCGTTATCCCGGTGGTGGAGGCGATTGCTCAGCGTTTTGAAGTCTGGGTTTCTGTGGATACCTCAAAGGCTGAGGTTATCCGCGAGTCTGCCCGAGTGGGGGCGCATATTATCAACGATATTCGCTCGTTACAGGAGCCCGGTGCGCTGGCCGCAGCTGCGGAAACGGGGCTACCGGTTTGCCTGATGCATATGCAAGGTGAACCGAAAACGATGCAGCAGGCGCCGCACTATGATGACGTGTATGCCGACGTGAATCGCTTTTTTGTGCAGCATATTGCTCGCTGTGAGGCGGGAGGTATCTCAAAAGAGAAATTGTTGCTCGACCCAGGCTTTGGTTTCGGTAAGAATCTCACCCACAATTACCAGCTATTAGCCCGACTTTCGGAATTCCATCACTACGGCATGCCGCTCCTGGTGGGAATGTCCCGTAAATCCATGGTGGGGCAGTTGCTGAACGTTGGCCCCGACCAGCGTCTGAGCGGAAGTCTTGCCTGTGCGGTGATTGCTGCCATGCAGGGGGCACAAATTCTTCGCGTTCATGACGTGAAAGAGACAGTTGAAGCTATGCGCGTGGTTGAAGCTACGCTTTCAGTGAAGGAAAACAAATACTATGAGTAACCGTAAATATTTTGGCACCGATGGCATTCGTGGCCGCGTGGGCGATGCGCCTATTACTCCTGATTTCGTTCTGAAGCTGGGCTGGGCTGCGGGTAAAGTGCTTGCTCGTCATGGCTCCCGTAAAATCATCATCGGTAAAGATACGCGTATTTCCGGCTACATGCTGGAGTCTGCACTGGAAGCAGGTCTTGCCGCAGCCGGTCTGTCCGCTTCTTTTACCGGGCCAATGCCAACGCCTGCGGTTGCCTATTTGACGCGAACATTCCGCGCGGAAGCCGGCATTGTTATCTCTGCCTCTCATAATCCGTTCTATGACAACGGCATCAAATTCTTCTCTATCGACGGGACTAAGCTCCCGGATGAAGTCGAAGAAGCGATTGAAGCGGAGATGGAAAAAGAGATCACCTGCGTAGATTCGGCGGAGCTGGGTAAAGCCAGCCGTATTGTTGATGCCGCAGGGCGCTATATTGAATTCTGTAAGGGGACTTTCCCGAACGAACTGAGCCTGAATGGCCTCAAAATCGTCGTGGACTGCGCTAACGGAGCGACTTACCACATCGCACCCAATGTATTGCGTGAGCTGGGCGCAAAAGTCATTGCCATCGGCTGTGAGCCGGATGGGGTGAACATTAATGAAAAATGCGGTGCGACCGACGTTCGCATGCTGCAAGAACGCGTGTTGTTAGAAAAAGCCGATCTTGGTATCGCGTTTGACGGCGACGGCGACCGGGTGATCATGGTGGATAACCTGGGGCATAAAGTCGATGGCGATCAGATTCTCTATATCATCGCTCGCGAAGGATTGCGTCAGGGGCAGCTACGCGGCGGCGCCGTGGGGACGCTAATGAGCAATATGGGGCTGGAAGTCGCGCTTAAGCAGCTGGGTATTCCATTTGTCCGTGCCAAAGTGGGTGACCGCTATGTCCTGGAGAAACTGCAGGAGAAAGGCTGGCGTATAGGTGCGGAAAACTCCGGGCACGTTATCCTGCTGGACCAGACCACAACGGGCGACGGTATCATCGCTGGTTTGCAAGTACTCACAGCAATGGTTCGCAACCACATGAGCCTGCACGATCTTTGCAGCGGCATGAAATTATTCCCGCAGATTTTGGTTAACGTCCGCTTTACCGCTGGCAGCGGCGATCCGCTTGAAAACGAAGCGGTAAAACGCGCTACCGCTGAGGTGGAAGCCGCATTGGGCAACCGTGGCCGCGTATTGTTGCGTAAGTCAGGCACTGAACCGCTGATTCGAGTGATGGTTGAAGGTGAGGACGAAGCGCAGGTTACGGCCTTTGCCCACCAAATCGCAGATGCAGTGAAGGCAGTTTAATATTTTCTGCGCATCAAACTGATTGAAAAGGCGGCAGTTGCCGCCTGTTCTTCTACCGAATACTGATTGTTTGCTGTTTTTTTCCGCAGTCAGTGCATTGTTAATAAATTGCCCTTGCGCACCAGTCTGGCTTTGGTTAGTATTCTCACCCGCTTCAGTGGGTAATGACAAACGTATCCGCTTAACTGGTTTGAAGCAATTGGCGTGCGGTAACCCCGCAAGGAACAGGTTGATTATGTACGAAGCTCTTTTGGTTGTTTTCCTTATTGTAGCGTTAGGCCTTGTAGGTCTTATTATGCTGCAGCAAGGTAAAGGCGCTGATATGGGAGCCTCCTTCGGAGCAGGCGCTTCCGCTACGTTATTCGGTTCAAGTGGTTCTGGTAACTTCATGACCCGCATGACCGGTGTGCTCGCAACGTTGTTCTTTATTCTGAGCCTGGTTCTGGGTAATCTCAGCACCAACAAAACCAGTAAAGGAAGTGAGTGGGAAAATTTAAGTCAGCCAGCACAAACTGAGCAGACTGCGCCAGCGGCACCTACCAAGCCGAGCAGCGATATCCCGCAGTAAGTTTGTCAGCTTCAATGCGGTAATATGAAGGTTACCGTGTTCAAAGAGTGCCGAGGTGGTGGAATTGGTAGACACGCTACCTTGAGGTGGTAGTGCCCGATTGGGCTTACGGGTTCAAGTCCCGTCCTCGGTACCAAATCCTAGCAATTCTTGCATTTTATGCAATTCTGGCGTAGTATTTGCCACGTTTTCGGACGCGGGGTGGAGCAGCCTGGTAGCTCGTCGGGCTCATAACCCGAAGGTCGTCGGTTCAAATCCGGCCCCCGCAACCACTTTCCCTGAGAGTTCTTTTTCAAATATACTGTGAACACCAGTTTCGGTGCCTTCGCGAAGAATTTAGAAAAAAATTCTCCTGGACGGTGTCCGGGCCGCAGTTGCGGCATACAGGGTTCAGTTATATAAAGCCCCGATTTATCGGGGTTTTTTGTTATCTGACTTCAGAATAACTGGGCTATATGCCCTTTTTTTATGTCTTGGGGGTGGGCTTGTCCACATTAGAGCAAAAATTAACAGAGATGATTTCAGCACCGGTCGAAGCACTGGGCTACGAACTTGTAGGCATCGAATTCGTTCGCGGCCGCACGTCTACGCTGCGCATCTATATTGATAGTGAAGATGGCATCAATGTTGATGATTGTGCTGATGTCAGTCACCAGGTCAGTGCCGTACTGGATGTCGAAGATCCCATCACCGTGGCCTATCACCTGGAAGTGTCATCACCTGGCCTCGATCGCCCAATGTTCACCGCAGAACACTACGTTCGTTTTACCGGCGAAGAAGTGAGCATTGTATTGCGCATGGCTGTGCAAAACCGCCGCAAATGGCAGGGTATTATTAAAGCCGTAGACGGTGAGATGATCACGGTAACGGTCGAAGGAAAAGACGAAGTGTTCGCGCTGAGCAACATCCAGAAAGCGAACCTGGTACCCCACTTTTAATAGTTTGGATTGAGGTGAAAACCCAGGATGAACAAAGAAATTTTGGCTGTTGTTGAAGCAGTTTCCAACGAAAAATCGCTACCGCGTGAGAAAATTTTCGAAGCGCTGGAAAGTGCGCTGGCAACGGCGACCAAGAAAAAATACGAGCAAGAAATTGACGTGCGCGTTGAAATCGACCGCAAAAGCGGTGATTTCGATACCTTCCGCCGTTGGGTTATCGTTGAAGAGGTGACGCAACCGACGCGTGAAATCACCTTGGAAGCGGCTCAGTTCGAAGATCCGGCCTTCACGGTTGGTGAATACGTTGAAGATCAGATTGAATCCGTGACCTTTGACCGTATCACCACCCAAACCGCCAAGCAGGTTATCGTGCAGAAAGTTCGTGAAGCCGAGCGTGCGATGGTGGTCGATCAGTTCCGTGAGCACGAAGGTGAGATTATCACCGGCGTGGTGAAAAAAGTTAACCGTGACAACATCGCTCTGGATCTCGGCAGCAATGCTGAAGCCGTGATTCTGCGTGAAGATATGCTGCCGCGCGAAAACTTCCGTCCGGGCGACCGCATTCGCGGCGTGCTGTACGCAGTACGTCCTGAAGCTCGCGGTGCGCAACTGTTCGTTAGCCGCTCCAAACCTGAAATGCTGATCGAACTGTTCCGCATTGAAGTGCCGGAAATCGGTGAAGAAGTTATCGAGATTAAAGCCGCTGCACGCGATCCTGGCTCTCGCGCCAAAATCGCTGTGAAAACTAACGACAAGCGTATCGACCCGGTCGGGGCATGCGTTGGTATGCGTGGTGCACGCGTTCAGGCGGTTTCTACAGAGTTAGGCGGTGAGCGTATTGATATCGTGCTGTGGGACGACAACCCGGCGCAGTTTGTTATCAACGCAATGGCACCGGCTGACGTAGCATCCATCGTTGTCGACGAAGACAAACATACGATGGATATCGCGGTAGAGGCAGGCAACCTGGCACAGGCCATCGGCCGTAACGGTCAGAACGTTCGCCTGGCATCACAGCTGAGCGGCTGGGAACTCAACGTCATGACCGTTGATGACCTGCAGGCTAAACATCAGGCTGAAGCGCATGCGGCTATTGATACCTTTACCAAATACCTCGACATTGACGAGGATTTCGCCACCGTGTTGGTCGAAGAAGGTTTCTCCACGCTTGAAGAGTTGGCCTATGTGCCAATGAAAGAGCTGCTGGAAATCGACGGCCTTGATGAAGACACCGTGGAAGCATTACGCGATCGCGCTAAAAACGCGCTCACCACACTGGCTTTGGCACAAGAAGAGAGCCTTGGCGATAAGAAACCAGCCGAGGATCTGCTGAACCTCGAAGGGATGGATCGCACGCTGGCCTTTAAACTGGCTGCTCGTGGTGTTAGCTCGCTGGAAGACCTTGCCGAGCAAGGTGTTGACGACCTGTCTGATATCGAAGGTTTAACGGATGAGAAAGCCGGTGAACTGATTATGGCAGCGCGTAACATTTGCTGGTTTGGCGGCGAAGCGTAATAAACTGTAGCAGGAAGGAACAGCATGACAGATGTAACCGTAAAAGCGCTGGCCGCAGAGATTCAGACCTCCGTGGACCGCCTGGTACAGCAATTTGCTGATGCAGGGATCCCGAAGTCTGCTGATGACTCCGTTTCGGCGCAAGAGAAGCAAACTCTGCTGGCTCACCTGAACCATGAACATGGCTCAGGCCCAGATAAGTTGACTTTACAGCGCAAAACGCGCAGTACTTTAAACATTCCAGGTACCGGTGGGAAAAGTAAATCGGTACAAATCGAAGTCCGCAAGAAGCGCACCTTTGTGAAACGTGATCCGCAAGAGGCTGAACGCCTTGCCGCGGAAGAACAGGCGCAGCGTGAAGCGGAAGAGCAAGCCCAGCGTGAGGCAGAGGAAACTGCCAAACGTGCGGCACAAGAAAAAGCTAAGCGTGATGCTGAAGAACAAGCTAAGCGCGAAGCCGCTGATAAAGCGAAACGTGAAGCTGCGGAAAAAGACAAAGTGAGCAATCAACAAACTGACGATATGACGAAAACTGCCCAGGCCGATAAAGCCCGCCGTGAAGCTGAAACTGCAGAGCTGAAGCGCAAAGCGGAAGAAGAAGCTCGTCGCAAACTCGAAGAAGAAGCACGTCGCGTAGCGGAAGAGGTCCGTAAATTGGCTGAAGCTAACGCAGGCGTGTGGGCCGAACAAGAGAAAGTGGAAGACGACAAGTCTGACTACCATGTCACCACTTCTCAGCATGCCCGCCAGGCTGAAGACGAAAACGACCGTGAAGTAGAAGGCGGGCGTGGTCGCGCTCGTACTACAACGGCTAAAGCTCCTCGCCAGAAAAAGGCAGGCGGCAAACACGGCGAATCTAAAGCTGACCGTGAAGAAGCTCGTGCAGCCGTTCGCGGTGGTAAAGGCAAGCGTAAGCCAAGCAGCCTGCAGCAGGGCTTCACCAAGCCTGCACAGGCGGTTAACCGTGATGTTGTGATCGGTGAAACCGTTACCGTTGCTGAACTGGCTAACAAAATGGCTGTTAAAGGCTCTCAGGTCATCAAAGCGATGATGAAGCTGGGCGCAATGGCAACCATTAACCAGGTCATCGATCAGGAAACCGCCCAGCTGGTTGCCGAGGAAATGGGCCACAAGGTTATCCTGCGTCGTGAAAACGAGCTGGAAGAGGCGGTAATGAGCGACCGTGATACCGGCGCTGCAACCGAAACTCGTGCTCCGGTTGTGACCATCATGGGCCACGTTGACCACGGTAAAACCTCCCTGCTGGACTACATTCGTTCTACTAAGGTTGCCTCCGGTGAAGCGGGTGGTATTACCCAGCACATCGGTGCTTACCACGTAGAAACTGACAACGGCATGGTGACCTTCCTGGATACCCCGGGTCACGCAGCGTTTACTTCCATGCGTGCTCGTGGTGCTCAGGCGACGGATATCGTTGTTCTGGTTGTTGCGGCTGACGATGGCGTGATGCCACAAACTATCGAAGCTATCCAGCACGCGAAAGCGGCGCAGGTACCGGTAGTAGTCGCAGTGAACAAAATCGATAAACCAGAAGCAGACCCGGATCGCGTTAAGCAGGAACTGTCCCAGTACGGCATCATGCCGGAAGAGTGGGGCGGCGAAAGCCAGTTCATCCACGTTTCTGCTAAAGCCGGTACCGGTATCGACGACCTGCTGGACGCTATCCTGCTGCAGGCTGAAGTTCTGGAACTGAAAGCCGTACGTAAAGGTATGGCAAGCGGCGTGGTAATCGAATCCTTCCTGGATAAAGGTCGTGGTCCGGTTGCAACCGTTCTGGTGCGTGAAGGTACTCTGAACAAGGGCGATATCGTACTGTGTGGCTTCGAGTATGGCCGCGTGCGTGCGATGCGTGACGAGATGGGCCGTGAAGTGACCGAAGCGGGTCCTTCTATCCCTGTTGAGATCCTTGGCCTGTCCGGCGTACCTGCCGCGGGTGACGAAGTGACCGTTGTTCGCGACGAGAAGAAAGCCCGTGAAGTTGCTCTGTATCGTCAGGGTAAATTCCGCGAAGTGAAACTGGCTCGTCAGCAGAAATCCAAACTGGAAAACATGTTCGCCAACATGACTGAAGGCGAAGTGTCCGAAGTGAACATCGTGCTGAAAGCCGACGTTCAGGGTTCTGTGGAAGCGATCAGCGACTCCCTGCTGAAACTGTCTACCGATGAAGTTAAAGTTAAAATCATCGGTTCCGGCGTGGGCGGGATCACCGAGACTGACGCTACGCTGGCAGCAGCATCCAACGCCATCCTGGTTGGCTTCAACGTCCGTGCCGACGCTTCTGCGCGCCGCGTGATTGAAGCGGAAAGCCTGGATCTGCGCTACTACTCCGTCATCTATCATCTGATTGATGAAGTAAAAGCGGCGATGAGCGGCATGCTGTCTCCTGAGCTGAAACAGCAGATCCTCGGCCTGGCCGAAGTTCGCGATGTGTTTAAATCACCGAAGTTTGGTGCCATCGCAGGTTGTATGGTCACCGAGGGTGTGGTCAAACGTCATAACCCAATCCGCGTACTGCGCGACAACGTAGTTATCTATGAAGGCGAGCTGGAATCCCTGCGTCGCTTTAAAGATGATGCTAACGAAGTCCGTAACGGTATGGAATGTGGTATCGGCGTTAAGAACTACAACGACGTGCGCGTGGGCGATATGATCGAAGTCTTCGAAATTATCGAGATCAAGCGTACCATCTCCTGATAGCTATACCGCATCAACTATCTTAGGGGGGCCGTGTGCCCCCCGTTTTGTCTGGAGAAATTATTATGGCGAAAGAATTTGGTCGCTCGCAGCGCGTTTCTCAGGAATTGCAGAAAGAAATTGCCATTATCCTGCAGCGTGAAATTAAAGACCCGCGTCTGGGTATGATGACCACCGTCTCCGGTGTTGAAATCTCCCGTGACCTGGCCTATGCCAAAGTTTTCGTAACGTTCCTGAACGACAAAGACGAAGAAGCCATCAAAGAAGGCATCAAAGTTCTGCAGGACGCGTCTGGCTATATCCGCACTTTGGTTGGTAAGGCAATGCGTTTGCGCATCGTGCCGGAGCTGACCTTCTTCTACGATAACTCGCTGGTTGAAGGGATGCGCATGTCTAACCTGGTTTCCAATGTCATCCGTCATGATGACGAGCGTCGCGTGAATACGGACGACAGCAAGGAGGATTGATGAGTCGTCCTCGCCGTCGTGGTCGTGATATTCATGGTGTACTGTTGCTGGACAAGCCTCAGGGGCTCTCTTCCAACGATGCACTACAAAAAGTAAAGCGCCTTTATAACGCGAACCGCGCGGGCCATACCGGTGCGCTGGATCCGCTGGCGACCGGGATGTTGCCAATCTGCCTCGGTGAAGCAACGAAGTTCTCCCAATATCTGCTGGACTCCGACAAGCGTTATCGCGTGATTGCTAAACTTGGGCAGCGTACCGACACTTCTGATGCCGACGGCATTGTCGTTCAGGAGCGCCCGGTTAACTTTAGCGCCGGGCAGCTTGCTGCCGCGCTGGAGACTTTCCGTGGGGACACCGAGCAGGTTCCATCGATGTATTCTGCGCTCAAGCATCAGGGCAAGCCCCTGTACGAATATGCGCGCGCGGGTATTGAGGTTGAACGTGAAGCTCGCCCAATCACGGTGTATGAACTGCTGTTTATTCGCCATGAAGGGGATGAACTGGAGCTGGAGGTTCACTGTTCTAAGGGAACGTACATCCGTACGATAGTTGACGATCTCGGTGAAAAACTTGGCTGCGGCGCGCATGTTATTTTCCTGCGTCGCCTGGCGGTAAGTAAATATCCGATTGAGCGCATGGTCACTCTGGAACAGCTTAATGAGCTGGTCGAGCAGGCACACCGGCAGGAGGTCGAGCCTGCAGAACTGTTGGATCCGCTGCTGATGCCAATGGACAGCCCCGCCTCAGATTTCCCGCTGGTGAACTTGCTGCCAGAGGTTGCCGTTTATTTTAAAAACGGCAATCCGGTACGCGCTGCGGGTGTTCAGGCTGAAGGCCTGGTGCGCGTTACCGAAGGCGAAGAGAAGAAATTTATCGGTATGGGGATAATCGATGACGAGGGCCGGGTTGCTCCGCGCCGTCTGGTCGTTGAATATCCCGTCTGACTTTTGCCGCTATCTTGCGGTAAAAGAGCGCTACAGGTAAAATAGCGCGGCTTAACGACTGGCCGATTGTTTAACAACGGGTTCAGTCGTGCACTGGGGTTGCTGAATTAGAGATCGGCACCCTGTTTATTTATCTATAATGTTGGAGTTGAAAATGTCTCTAAGCGTTGAAGCTAAAGCTAAAATCGTTTCCGAGTTTGGTCGTGGTACTAACGACAGTGGTTCTACCGAAGTTCAGGTTGCACTGCTGACTGCACAGATTAACCACCTGCAGGGTCACTTTGCAGAGCACAAAAAAGATCACCACAGCCGTCGTGGTCTGCTGCGTATGGTTTCTCAGCGTCGTAAACTGCTCGACTACCTGAAGCGTAAAGATGTAGCACGTTACACCAGCCTGATCGAGCGTCTGGGTCTGCGTCGCTAGTTCTTGCGAGTTTCAGAAAAAGGGGCCTGTAAGGGCCCCTTTTTTCAACCAGGCGGCAGCAATTCTATGGAAACTAATGTATTGTTGCTGAGTGTGATCTTTATTGCAGAGGTTCGCGCGGCTAATGAGAGGCTTTACCCGTAAGAGCGGGTTAGGGTTGTCATTAGTCGCGAGGATGCGATGAAGGTCGGGTACCAACGGCGGCGCGTGAAGCCACGTGCTGCCCGTCATTTTAAAGGATCTTATTTTGCTGAATCCGATCGTTCGTAAATTCCAGTATGGCCAGCATACGGTCACGCTTGAAACCGGCATGATGGCTCGCCAGGCTACCGCTGCTGTAATGGTAAGCATGGATGACACCGCGGTATTCGTTACCGTTGTGGGCCAGAAAAAAGCCAAACCAGGCCAGGACTTCTTCCCGCTGACCGTTAACTACCAGGAGCGTACCTACGCTGCTGGCCGTATCCCAGGTAGCTTCTTCCGTCGTGAAGGCCGTCCAAGCGAAGGCGAAACCCTGATCGCGCGTCTGATTGACCGTCCGGTTCGTCCACTGTTCCCGGAAGGTTTCGTCAACGAAGTGCAGGTTATTGCTACCGTTGTTTCCGTAAACCCACAGGTACACCCTGATATCGTTGCCATGATTGGCGCATCTGCTGCGCTGAGCCTGTCCGGTATTCCGTTCAACGGCCCAATCGGTTCCGCTCGTGTTGGTTACATCAATGACCAGTATGTGCTGAACCCGACCGCTGAAGAGCTGAAAACCAGCAAGCTGGACCTGGTTGTTGCCGGTACCGAAAGCGCAGTACTGATGGTTGAATCCGAAGCTGAACTGCTGAGCGAAGACCAGATGCTGGGCGCCGTAGTCTTCGGTCACGATCAGCAGCAGATTGTTATCAAGGAAATCAACGCACTGGTTGCTGAAGCTGGCAAACCGCGCTGGGACTGGCAGCCAGAAGCAGTAAACGAAGCGCTGAATGCTCGCGTTGCTGCACTGGCAGAATCCCGCCTGAGCGATGCTTACCGCATCACTGAGAAACAACAACGTTATGCTCAGGTTGACGTCATCAAAGCGGACGTTATTGCAACCCTGACCGCAGAAGACGAATCTCTGGATGCTGGCGAACTGTCTGACATTCTGCACGCTATCGAGAAAAACGTTGTTCGTAGCCGTATTCTGGCCGGCGAACTGCGCATCGATGGCCGTGAAAAAGACATGATTCGTGGTCTGGACGTGCGTACTGGCGTTCTGCCGCGTACTCACGGTTCTGCGCTGTTCACCCGTGGCGAAACTCAGGCGCTGGTTACCGCGACTCTGGGTACCGCACGTGATGCACAGAATCTGGATGAGCTGATGGGCGAGCGTACTGACAGCTTCCTGTTCCACTACAACTTCCCTCCGTACTCCGTGGGTGAGACCGGGATGGTGGGTTCGCCTAAGCGTCGTGAAATTGGTCACGGTCGTCTGGCGAAACGTGGTGTGCTGGCCGTTATGCCAGAAGCTGATAAATTCCCGTACACCGTTCGTGTGGTTTCTGAAATCACCGAATCTAACGGTTCTTCTTCCATGGCTTCCGTGTGTGGTGCTTCTCTGGCACTGATGGACGCTGGTGTGCCGATCAAAGCCGCCGTGGCGGGTATCGCGATGGGCCTGGTGAAAGAAGGCGACAACTTTGTTGTTCTGTCCGATATTCTGGGTGACGAAGATCACCTGGGCGATATGGACTTTAAAGTTGCCGGTAGCCGCGAAGGTATCTCTGCGCTGCAGATGGATATCAAAATCGAAGGCATCACCCGCGAAATCATGCAGGAGGCTCTGAACCAGGCTAAGGGTGCGCGTCTGCACATTCTGGGCGTGATGGAACAGGCTATTGATGCACCGCGTGGCGACATTTCTGAATTTGCTCCACGTATTCACACCATCAAAATCAACCCAGACAAGATCAAAGACGTGATCGGTAAGGGCGGGGCTGTGATTCGTGCGCTGACCGAAGAAACCGGCACCACCATCGAAATCGAAGATGACGGTACCGTGAAAATCGCAGCGACCGACGGTGATAAAGCGAAACACGCTATCCGCCGTATCGAAGAGATCACCGCTGAAATCGAAGTGGGCCGTATCTATAACGGTAAGGTCACTCGTATCGTTGATTTCGGTGCGTTTGTTGCCATCGGTGGTGGTAAAGAAGGTCTGGTTCACATCTCTCAAATCGCTGACAAGCGCGTAGAGAAAGTGACTGATTACCTGCAGATGGGTCAGGAAGTTCCGGTGAAAGTACTGGAAGTTGACCGTCAGGGCCGCGTCCGTTTAAGCATTAAAGAAGCAACCGAGCAGTCTCCAGCAGAAGATGCAGCACCGGCTGCGCCAGAAGCTGAGTAAGGTTTGCCAATTAAGCTCTCCATGGTGACATGGAGAGCTGTTTGTTACGGGACAGGAAGTCTCGTTTGCAGCCGGGGGACAGGACGTTCATCCATTTGTTGTCTTCGGGAGTAGGAAATGAAGCCTTTTTTGCGCTGGTGTTTCGTTGCGACAGCTATCACGCTGGCCGGATGCAGCAACTCTGCCTGGCGTAAGAACGAAGTATTAGCGGTGCCACTGCAGCCTACGCTACAGCAAGAAGTGATTCTGGCACGCATGGAACAAATACTTGCCAGTCGGGCTTTAACCGATGACGAACGCGCACAGCTTTTATATGAGCGCGGAGTGTTGTATGATAGTCTCGGTCTGAGGGCTCTGGCGCGTAATGATTTTTCACAAGCGCTGGCCATTCGACCCGATATGCCTGAAGTATTCAATTACTTAGGCATTTATTTAACGCAGGCAGGCAATTTTGATGCTGCCTATGAAGCGTTTGATTCTGTACTTGAGCTTGATCCAACTTACAACTACGCGCACTTAAATCGCGGTATCGCCCTCTATTACGGCGGTCGTTATCGTTTAGCGCAAGATGATCTGCTGGCGTTTTATCAAGACGATCCCAACGATCCTTTCCGTAGCCTGTGGCTCTATGTTGCTGAACGCAATATGGACGAAAAACAGGCCAAAGTGGCGCTACAACAGCGTCTCGAGAAATCGGATAAAGAACAATGGGGATGGAACATTGTCGAGTTCTACCTGGGCAACATTAGCGAAAAAGAGCTAATGGAACGCCTCAAGGCGGACGCAACGGATAACACCTCGCTCGCTGAGCATCTCAGTGAAACCAACTTCTATTTAGGTAAGTACTACCTAAGTCTGGGGGATAAGGACAGCGCCAAGGCACTGTTCAAGTTAGCGGTTGCTAACAACGTACACAACTACGTTGAGCATCGTTATGCATTGTTGGAATTAGCGCTCTTGGGCCAGGAGCATGACGACCTGGCAGAATCGGACCAGCAATAGCTGACGAACAACGATCGTCCCATACACTTTTTAACTAAAGTCATCACCTTCACGGGTGAGGGCGTTTTTGTTCGTTAATCAATCAAATTTGAGCCGGTTCACACTTTTCAATGAAAATTGCAGATCAATTTCACGATGAGTTACGTAGACTGGCCGCCATCAATGAGGCACATGTACTACATGACTGATATCATCGAAACCACTTTTTCTGATCTGGGGCTGCACGCCTCCATCATTCAGGCTCTTAACGACCTGGGCTACGAAAAGCCATCACCAATCCAGGCAGAGTGTATCCCACATCTGCTGAATGGCCGTGACGTTCTGGGTATGGCCCAGACCGGTAGCGGTAAAACTGCAGCGTTCTCCCTGCCGCTGCTGAACAACCTCGATCCTGAGCTGAAAGCACCACAAATCCTGGTGCTGGCCCCGACCCGCGAACTGGCGGTTCAGGTTGCTGAAGCCATGACGGATTTCTCTAAACATATGCACGGCGTGAACGTTGTTGCCCTTTACGGCGGCCAGCGTTATGACGTGCAGCTGCGCGCTCTGCGTCAGGGACCACAGATTGTTGTCGGTACCCCAGGGCGTCTGCTTGACCACCTGAAACGCGGCACGCTGAACCTGTCCGGCCTTAAAGGTCTGGTTCTGGACGAAGCTGATGAAATGCTGCGTATGGGCTTCATCGAAGACGTTGAAACCATCATGGCGCAGATCCCGGCTGAACATCAGACCGCGCTGTTCTCCGCTACCATGCCGGAAGCAATTCGTCGCATTACCCGTCGCTTCATGAAAGATCCTCAGGAAGTGCGCATTCAGTCCAGCGTAACCACTCGTCCTGACATCAGCCAGAGTTTCTGGTCTGTTTACGGCATGCGTAAAAACGAAGCGCTGGTTCGTTTCCTGGAAGCAGAAGACTTTGATGCAGCTATCATCTTCGTGCGTACCAAAAACGCGACCCTGGAAGTAGCTGAAGCGCTGGAGCGCAGCGGTTACAACAGCGCCGCGCTGAACGGTGACATGAACCAGGCGCTGCGTGAGCAGACCCTGGAGCGTCTGAAAGATGGTCGTCTGGACATCCTGATCGCGACCGACGTTGCGGCCCGTGGCCTGGACGTGGAGCGTATCAGCCTGGTTGTTAACTACGACATCCCGATGGACTCCGAGTCTTACGTTCACCGTATCGGTCGTACCGGCCGTGCTGGCCGTGCTGGCCGTGCGCTGCTGTTCGTTGAGAACCGTGAGCGCCGCCTGCTGCGCAACATCGAGCGCACCATGAAGCTGACTATCCCTGAAGTAGAGCTGCCAAACGCAGATCTGCTGGGCGAGCGTCGTCTGGCTAAATTCGCCGCTAAAGTTCAGCAGCAGCTGGAAAGCAGCGATCTGGATCAGTACCGTGCGCTGTTGGCAAAAATTCAGCCTTCCGCTGAAGAAGCGCTGGATATCGAAACGCTGGCTGCAGCCCTGCTGAAAATGGCTCAGGGTGAGCGTCCTCTGATTCTGCCACCAGATGCACCAATGCGCCCACGTCGTGAATTCAAAGAGCGTGACGATCGTTTCGAACGTCGCG
Source organism: Cedecea sp. P7760 (assembly GCF_013386425.1). NCBI lineage: Bacteria > Pseudomonadati > Pseudomonadota > Gammaproteobacteria > Enterobacterales > Enterobacteriaceae > Cedecea > Cedecea sp. P7760. The sequence goes on from NZ_JACARU010000015.1 coordinate 98,677, forward strand.
GCGACCGTAATGACCGTGGCCCGCGTGGTGACCGTCCAGAGCGTGGTGGTGAAGATCGTCCACGTCGTGAGCGTCGCGAAGCTGGCGATATGGAACTGTATCGCATCGAAGTGGGCCGTGATGATGGTGTTGAAGTTCGTCATATCGTTGGCGCTATCGCTAACGAAGGCGACATCAGCAGCCGTTACATCGGTAACATCAAGCTGTTCGGGACCCACTCCACCATCGAGCTGCCGAAAGGCATGCCGGGTGAAGTTCTGCAGCACTTTACCCGTACTCGTATTCTGAACAAGCCGATGAATATGCAGCTGCTGGGTGATGCTCAGCCTCGTCCAGAGCGCAGCGGTGAACGCCGTGGCGGTCGCGACGGCGGCGGTCGTAGCTTCGGTGGCGAGCGTCGTGAAGGCGGTCGTGGTCCACGTCGCGAAGGCGCTGGTGCAGGAGCCGGTGCTGGGGCTGGTCGTAGCTTCAGCGGTGAACGCCGTGAAGGTGGCCGTGGCCCGCGTCGTGAAGACGGTGCCGCAACCGCACGTCGTCGCTTTGGTGATGCATAATTGACCTATAATCTGCCGTTTTATTTTTAAACGGCAGTCGGAAAAGCCCCGGTTATTGCAATCGGGGCTTTTTTTTATCCCTTTCGTACTCATGTACTGGTACAATGATTCGCATCAGACAATTTCGTCGCGTTATGCCTCTCTTCAGGGATTCGATATGACAACTTTAACCTCCCCCGGCACAAAGCCTTCGTTAATAGGCGGCGTAATGATTATCGGTGGGACGATCATTGGCGCAGGGATGTTTTCTTTACCCGTGGTGATGTCGGGTGCCTGGTTCTTCTGGTCACTGGCCGCGCTGGTGTTCACCTGGTTTTGTATGCTGCATTCCGGGTTAATGATCCTGGAGGCGAACCTTAACTACCGCATTGGCTCCAGCTTCGACACCATTACCAAAGACCTGCTGGGCAGAGGCTGGAACGCGATAAACGGCCTGTCGATTGCCTTTGTTCTTTATATCCTGACCTATGCCTACATCTCGGCCAGCGGCTCTATCCTGCATCATACATTTTCGGCGCTGTCGCTCGACGTGCCGGCTCGCCTGGCGGGGCTGGTGTTTGCGCTGGTCGTCGCGTTTATTGTCTGGCTGAGCACCAAAGCTGTGAGCCGTATGACGGCGATTGTCCTGGGCGCGAAGGTCATCACTTTCTTCCTGACCTTCGGCAGCTTGCTTGGGCACGTAACGCCGACAACGCTGTTTAACGTGGCGGAGAGCAATGCTTCCTATACGCCATATCTGCTGATGACGCTGCCGTTCTGCCTGGCCTCTTTTGGTTATCACGGCAACGTGCCGAGCCTGATGAAGTATTACGGCAAAGATCCACGCACCATTATTCGCTGCCTGGTGTACGGCACGCTGATGGCGCTGGTGCTGTACGCTATCTGGCTGCTGGGGACGATGGGGAATATTCCTCGTCCGGAGTTCGTCGGCATCGCGGAGAAAGGCGGTAATATTGACGTGCTGGTTCAGGCGCTGAGCGGCGTGCTCAACAGCCGGAGCCTCGACTTGCTGCTGGTGGTGTTCTCAAACTTTGCGGTAGCGAGCTCGTTCCTCGGCGTTACGCTGGGGCTGTTCGATTACCTGGCGGATCTGTTTGGTTTTGACGATTCCGCGTTCGGGCGTTTGAAAACGGCGCTGCTGACTTTTGTTCCGCCGATTATCGGTGGCCTGCTGTGGCCGAACGGCTTCCTGTATGCCATTGGCTATGCGGGACTGGCGGCGACTATTTGGGCTGCGATTGTCCCCGCGCTGCTTGCCAGGGCTTCCCGTAAGCGTTTTGGTAGCCCTAAATTCCGGGTATGGGGCGGTAAGCCGATGATTGCCCTGATTCTGGTCTTTGGCGTGGGCAACGCGCTGGTACACATCCTTTCTACCTTCGATGTGCTGCCGGTTTATAAGTAAAGATGAATGGGCCCTTTCAGACTGAAAGGGCCTGATACAACGCTAACCTAAAAGCTCTTCTTTAACCTGCATCGCCAAATCAAACGAATGCAAACGAGCCTGATGATCGAAAATCTGTCCGTTAACCATAATTTCATCCGCTTCGGTTTCACGCAGGATGGACTCAAGGCCGTGACGTACCTTCGCTTTATCCCCCACCAGAGACATGCTCAGCGCCTGCTGGACGCCATATTGCTCAGAGGCAGACCAAAGCTGATGCATATTTTCCACCGGCGGCGGCAGCTGCCCGGTTTCGCCGCGACGCAGTCGAACAAACGCCTGCTGCATGGAAGTAAACAGAAACTCCGCGTCCCGGGTACTGTCTGCTGCCACGATATTGATGCACACCATCGCGTAAGGTTTTGCCAGCCGCCCGGACGGCTTGAAGTTCTCGCGGTACAGCTGCAGCGCGCGGAACAGCATGTCAGGCGCAAAGTGCGAGGCAAAGGCAAACGGCAAACCAAGCTGTGCCGCCAGCTGGGCGCTATACAGGCTGGAGCCTAGCAGCCAAACCGGAACCTTTTCCCCATAGCCAGGCACGGGGCGAACGTGTGGATTTGGGTCGCGGGCATCGAACCAGTCAACCAGCTCCGCGACATCCCGTGGGAAGTTATCAACGTCGCCGCTCATATGGCGTCGTAGCGCCCTCATGGTGGGCTGATCGCTGCCCGGCGCTCGTCCAAGGCCAAGGTCAATACGCCCCGGGTAGAGCGTATTCAGGGTGCCGAACTGCTCGGCAATGACCAGCGGCGAATGGTTAGGCAGCATCACGCCGCCGGAGCCTAAATGCAGCGTGGTGGTATTCGCGGCCAGGTAGCCAATCAGCACCGATGTTGCCGCGCTGGCAATGCCGACCATATTGTGGTGTTCTGCCAGCCAGTAACGGTGATAGCCGCGCTTTTCGGCCAGCCGGGCAAGATCCAGAGAGTGGGAAAAAGCCTCCTGCGCCGAGGAGCCTTGAGGGATCGGCGCCAGATCGAGCACCGAGAAAGCAATATTTTTGTCAGTCATAACCGCTCACTTTTGTTACAGCGTAGTCATCAGATTGAAGGTCTTCTTCCAGCCTGGCGCAGGAATACCGCGCCGGCCAGAAAAGCTGCACCTTTAATAGTGCATTAAACAATGACCAGACTTGTTAACAAAGTGAGCTATTATCAGGCCCGTAGCTCCAGCCCTGCAACGCGCCGCCAGTAGCCATTACAGTCGCTGCGGTTAGCCAGCGGAAGCGGAGCACTGCCGTTTTCATTGGCGCGGAACGCGTTAAGAATATCCAGCGTCCCTAAGCCCATCGGCGACAGGCGAACGATATCCACCAGCCCTTTCATCGACGTCAGCTCATTGCCGAGGTTGTAAACATAGCCGCTCATGGTCTGAATGCCGTTCAGCACGAAGACCTGCTGCTGCTCCTGAGAACGCATATCCCGGCCGTTCGGGTACTTAATGCAGCATGTTTCGCACTCATCCTTGGCGCGGTCTTCAGAGCGTGCGGTGAAGCAGCGAGCGGAATAAGCCAACGGCAGATGGCCATAGCTCAGCACTTCCACTTCGAATTTATCGCGGATACCGAGTTCATCGCACTGGTTAAGCATATTGGCGAGCCAGTCGCGGGAGAGTTCTACCGGCATGCACCAGCGCATCATGCCCTGCTTATGCAGCAGGCGTAGCGTAACGGCGTTATAGCAATTGAGGGCGTGTCCGGCGACGAACGGCAGCTTGCGTTCTGCGGCCATATTTACGCTGCCGATATCATTGGCCTCAATCAGAAAATCGCCGTTTTCTACATAGCGCTTAAGTTCGCCCAATTCCGACGGAGCCTGCACCAGCGCCAGCGTGGAAAGCACTACCTGCTTGCCCTCGTTGGCGAGCATTTTAGCCATATCCAGCCAGTCGCCGACTTTGGTTGCCCGGCGCTTGCTGCATACCGCTTCGCCCAGATAAATAACGTCGGCACGGCTTTTGGCCGCCGCCTGATAAAACTTTTCCAGCGTCTCTTTTGGCCAATAGTAAAGCACCGGCCCTAATGAATATTTCATGCTTTTTCCTACTGCCATTTGCGGTGATAGGCACCGAGCGTCGTTTGGGTGCCTTCGGCCATCGATCCCAGCGTCTCCATCCAGGCGGGCTGTGCCTGGTAGTTTTTAGGATCCGCCATGCAGCGATCGATAGCCTGACGCCAGACCTTTGCCACCTGGGTAACGTAAGCCGGACTGCGCTGGCGGCCTTCGATTTTCACCGAGGCTATGTTTGCGGCCAGCAGTTCCGGGAGCAGCTCAAGCGTGTTAAGGCTGGTGGGTTCTTCCAGCGCATGGTAGGGGCGGTCGTCAACCAGGTAACGCCCTTTGCAGAGCGTTGGATACCCGGCATTTTCGCCGTCCTTATAGCGGTCGATCAGTACGTCGTTGAGGCGAGATTCCAGCCCCTGCGGCGTTTGCTGCCAGCGCACAAAGCGAGCAGGCGAACAGGCGCCCACGGTATTCGGCGACTCGCCGGTGAGGTAAGACGAAAGATAGCAACGGCCTTCGGCCATTATGCACAGGCTGCCGAAGGCAAATACTTCCAGCGGCACCGGCGTGACGCGAGCGAGCTGTTTAACCTGATGAATAGAAAGCACGCGCGGGAGTACCACGCGGGCAACGTCAAAGTTGCGATGATAAAAACGGATCGCTTCTTCATTCGTGGCCGAAGCCTGGACCGACACGTGGCGCTCAATGTGTGGGTAGCGCTCAGCCGCATATTCCAGCATGGCTAAATCCGCCAGGATCAGCGCATCGGCCCCAAGCTGCGCGGCCATATCAACCGCTCGCTGCCAGCGTACATAACCGTCCGGATGAGCGAACGTATTGATGGCAATATGCAACTTACGGCGACGTTGATGCACGTAGCTGACGGCTTCCTGCAGCCTTTTCTCGGTGAAGTTAAGGCCTGCAAAATGACGCGCGTTGGTATCATCTTTCAGGCCGATGTACACCGCATCTGCACCGTTATCGATGGCCGCTTTCAACGCCGGAAGGTTTCCGGCCGGGCAAAGCAACTCCATAATTTATCCTGAATCATAGGGGGCACGAATAAATGCCCGCGCTGCACAGGGACGGGCAGCAAATTGTTAACGAACCGGGATTTTAGTTAACCTGTCGGCGACAATTTTTGATTTGAGGCAGAGAAAGGCGTATTGCTTAGTGGGCCCGGCGCTAATTCGGCCCCGCAGCAACCTGCGGAATTGTTGATTTGGCGCGTCACCGGGAATTGTCGTTATGGCAAAATAACGGCAAATTTTTTAAAGGAGCTAAACCCGTGTTCGATAAACTGCGTTCTCGCCTGGTTCAGGCTGGTCCTTCTTTGCTGCGGGTTCCGGTCAGATTAACCCCTTTTGCCGTTAAGCGTCAGGTTCTGGAGCAGGTGCTTGGCTGGCAGTTCCGTCAGGCGCTGCAGGACGGAGAGCTGGACTTTCTGGCAGGCCGCTGGCTAAGTATTGAAGTCCGTGACCTTGGGCTGAAGTGGTTTACTTCCGTTGAGGACAATAAGCTGCTGGTGTGCGACGATGCGCCAGCAGACGTGAGCTTTAGCGCTGAGGCCAACGACCTGTTGCTGATAGCCGCTCGCAAGCAGGACCCGGATACCTTATTTTTCCAGCGTCGCCTGGTGATTGAAGGCGACACGGAACTCGGGTTATATGTGAAGAATCTAATGGATGCCATTGAGCTGGATGCGATGCCGAAACCGCTACGCATCCTGCTGTTACAGCTGGCTGATTTTGTTGAGGCAGGTTTGAGACATAACCCCGCCTCTGAAGGTAATTCGATAGGTGAGCCATGTTAATTCGTGTAGAGATCCCCATTGATGCCCCTGGCATCGACGCGCTGTTACGCCGTTCCTTTGAAGGCGAGGGCGAAGCTGAGCTGGTCAAGGCGCTGCGGGAAGATGGGTTGTTAACGCTGGGTCTCGTCGCAACCGATGATGAAGGGCAGGTGATTGGCTACGTCGCCTTCAGCCCGGTCGCCGTTGAGGGCGAAGAGCTGCAGTGGGTTGGGCTTGCTCCGCTGGCGGTAGACGAGTCCGTTCGCGGTCAGGGCATTGCCAAACAGCTGGTATATGAAGGGCTGGACTCACTGAACGAGTTTGGCTACGCCGCGGTGGTCACGCTGGGTTCGCCGGAGATGTACGGTCATCTTGGCTTCCAGCCTGCGGCCCGTTACGACCTCCGTTGCAGCTGGCCGGGTACCGAAGCGGCATTCCAGGTACATCCTCTGGCTGATGATGCCTTAAACGGCGTTAGCGGCCTGGTCGAGTATTCGGACCACTTCAACAACGTTTAACGGGTTTTCCCTTGAAGGCTTGCGAGCAGGTCTTCAAGGGGCATCTTCCCTCCAACCAGCCGCTCTTTCTCGGCCTTGCTCAACTGCTTAATTCTGTATTCAGCTCGCAGCGCCAGCGAGCGGTCGCCCACAGCCTGACTGAATACCAACGCAAGCTCCCCTTTACCACGCAGTGCCTTCGCCCCTTTGCCAGCCTGATGCTGGGCAAAGCGACGCTCTACGTCGGTAGTAATGCCGGTATACAGGCGGTTATCGGTGCAGCGGATTAAATAGAGATACCAGGAAGTCATAGTGCGGGCGCATAATTAGCATTTGCCGCAGAGTATCACTGTTCAGGATGACGATGGAATCACTCAATGCCATCAGCCGCTGGCTGACAAAACAACATGTTCTGAGCTACTGCGTGGGCAGCGGGGACTCGCTTTGGTGTGCGAATGCTTTTTATATCTTCGATGCCGAGCGGGTGGCATTCTATTTGCTGAGCGAAACCACTTCACGCCACGGCGAGCTGATTGGAGAGCAGGCGCCGGTTGCCGGCACGATAAACGGCCAGCCTAAAACCGTGGCGCTTATCCGCGGCGTGCAGTTTCGAGGGGGGATCCGCCTGCTTGCGGCAGAAGAAGCGGTGGACTATCGTCGGCGCTACTTAAAGCGTTTTCCGATTGCGCGCGTGATGTCGGCTCCGATGTGGGAAATTCGGCTCGATGAGCTGAAAATGACCGACAACACGCTTGGTTTCGGGAAAAAGCTACACTGGTTGCGTGAGGACTAGCGGCCCAGCAGAATCAATGCTTCACGATTAAACGCCGGCAGATCCTCAGGCGTTCTACTGGTGACCAGCTGATGTCCATCAACGACGACTTCACGATCGTAAAAATCCGCACCGGCGTTTTTCACATCAACGACGATAGGTTTTACCGCAGTGAGCTTCCTGCCGCGTATCACGTCTGCGCTGATCAGCAGTTGTGGGCCATGACAAATGGCAAACACGGGTTTTCCGGTGTTAACAAAATCGCGGGTGAAGCTGACAAACCGATCGTCGCCGCGCAGGGCGTCAGGGGAATGGCCGCCAGGGAGCAACAGGGCATCAAAGTCGGCAGGGCGGACGTCGTCGATACCCTTGTCTATCTTCACTTTGGCTTCGCCTTGTTTGCCGGTAACCGTTTTTCCCGCCTGCTTCTCGATAGTGATTACCTGGTGTCCGGCCTGCCGAAACTCCTCAGCCGGTGAGGTGAATTCAGAGTCCTCAAACTCGTCGGTAATCAGAACTGCAATTTTCTTGCTCATCTTTCCTCCGTTATGTTTGTGGCACTATTAAGCCTGGACTACCATGCTGACATTGCAAGCGCTTAGCGAGAACAGGAGGCATTATGAGTCGAATCTTAATCACCGGAGCCACGGGGCTTGTCGGCGGCCATTTACTTCGTCTGCTTAACCAGGACTCCCGGATTAGCACTATTGCTGCACCCACTCGCCGCCCGCTGCAGGTGGCCCTGAACAAAGTGGTTAATCCCCACGATCCGCAGCTTTCCGATGCGCTCGCGCAGGTCACTGAGCCGGTCGATACCGTCTTTTGCTGCCTGGGAACGACGCTACGCGATGCGGGCAGCAAAGAAGCCTTTATCCTCGTCGATTATACGCTGGTGGTGGATACCGCACTTGCTGGCCTCCGGCTGGGTGCAACACATATGCTGGTGGTCAGCGCTCTGGGGGCGAACAGCCGCTCGCCGTTCTTCTACAACCGCGTTAAGGGCGAAATGGAAGACGCGCTGATAGCGCAAAATTGGCCACGGCTGACGCTTGCCCGGCCTTCAATGCTGCTGGGAGATCGCCACGCCCGGAGGTTAAATGAAACGCTGATGGTGCCGATTTTCAAAATGCTGCCCGGCAAGCTAAAAGCTATTGAGTCAGTGGACGTGGCGAAAGCGATGCTTTCTGAAGCGTTCAATCCAGCACGGGAAGGCGTGACGATCCTCGACTCAGGTCAGCTACGGGAATTAGCTGCTAAATATTATTGAGAAGATGAATACCCAGGCGGTAAAGGCTAAATATTAAAAGGACTGCAGGTAATCAATATATCCTTTAGCGCTGTTTTCCAGCTGTTGGGCCGAGACTTCATATTCGGCACCGTAAAAAGCATAAAACGGCTGATAATCTGCTTCGACATATTTCGCCGTCATTTCAAAGGGCAGAAGTATTTCCTGAAGCGAATGGTGGTAACGCCCCTCGCGTGAGAAATCCTCTGCCTTAATCCCGGCGCTTACCGCCAGCGCAAACTTGCGGCCTCTGAGTTTATGCCCGCTGGTAGAGCCATATGCCCAGCCGTAGGTGAAGACGTCATCCAGCCACTGCTTCAATAAAGGCGGGCTATTAAACCAGTACAGTGGAAATTGCAGAATAATTTTATCGTGTTGCTCAATGAGTTTCTGTTCTCTTTCAACATCAATAGCGCCATCTTTATAAGTCTGATAAAGATTGTGCACGGTATATAACTCCGGGTATTTTTCTACTTCACTTATCCAATGCCTATTGATTTTTGACTCATCGATATTGGGATGAATAACAATAATTAACGTTTTCATATCTAATTCCTTACGGAGTGGCTGACCGTCAGCGATTATTTTAAGTTTTGCATCATAGGCAGCTTTAAATTAAAGTACAATACTGTCATTGTTGATATGTACTATACAAAAGGATAGTGTCATGAGCGAAGAGATCGCGCCGGATTCCTGCGCATTTATGGGCGATACGGGCTTTGCCTATACGCTGTCGCTGGTGAATGGGAAATATAAAATGATCATTCTTTATGCGCTGGCGGAGCATAAACCGGTGATCCGCTTTAACGAACTTAAGCGCTGCATCGATACCATCTCATTCAGAACCCTGAGCCTGACGCTGAAAGAGCTGGAGAGCGACGGGCTGATTATCCGCAACGAATACCCGCAGATCCCGCCAAAGGTCGAGTACAGCCTTTCCGGGCGCGGTAAGTCGCTGATCCCGGTGCTGGATATGATGTGTGAATGGGGTAACGTGCATCGCCATGATGGGCTGAAGTGAAGCCTCCCGCTGGCCGTCGGGAAGCCGGTTTTAACGCAGGTGATGCACGACCTGGTTGCTGCTGCCGCGCCAGATAAGCGCCGGGTCTTTTAAATCCTGAACAAACTTGCCGTCTACCAGCACGTTAATCAACGCAACCACTTCTTGCTGGGCAGCGTCCAGCTCGTCAATCTTATACCCCGTCCAGATCCAGATATCCTTGCCGGGGCATTCGGCGCGCACGCGCTGCACCAGTTTAAGAATCTCCGGCACGTTTTGTGGGTGCAGCGGGTCACCGCCCGAAAGCGAAATTCCCTGGCGCTTAACGCGGGTATCGTTGAGGTCGGCAATAATGCGGTCGGCCATTTCTGGAGTGAACGGCATACCTGAATTCAAGCGCCAGGTGCTCTTGTTGTAGCAGCCGGGGCATTCATGCACGCAGCCTGAGACAAACAGCGTACAGCGAGTGCCGGGGCCGTTGACGATGTCGACGGGGTAGTATTGATGATAATTCATAGTATTGGCCTGATGCCCTCACCCCAGCCCTCTCCCACAGGAGAGGGAGAAAACCAGCGCAGGATGTAACAACATGCTCGACGGTTCCCTCTCCCCTATGGGGAGAGGGTTAGGGTGAGGGGAAATGGCTAAATGACTTAGCCGATCTGCCCGTTACCCAGGTGCTTAACGCGACGCTTAACTTCTTCCTGCTTGCCGGCGTTGAACGGACGAGCGTCCGGGCTGCCGAGGTAGCCACATACGCGACGGGTAACCGACACGCGCGCGGCGTCGTGATTGCCGCATTTCGGGCAGGTAAAGCCCTTGCTGGTACATTCGAACTCGCCGGTAAAACCACACTCATAGCATTCATCGATCGGCGTGTTGGTGCCGTAATAAGGCACGTGCTTGTAGCTGTAATCCCACACGTCTTCGAGCGCCCGCAGGTTGTGCTGGATATTTGGGTATTCGCCGTAGCAAATGAAGCCGCCGTTAGCCAGCGGTGGGTACGGAGCCTCAAAGTCGATTTTGTCGTAAGGATTAACCTTTTTCTCCACGTCGAGGTGGAAGCTGTTGGTGTAGTAGCCTTTGTCGGTCACGCCCGGTACGACGCCGAATTCTGCGGTATCAAGGCGGCAGAAGCGGTCACACAGGTTTTCGCTTGGGGTGCTGTAGAGGCTAAAGCCGTAGCCGGTTTCTTCTTTCCAGCTGTCGGTGGCTTCGCGCAGGCGAGCCACGATAGCAACGGCTTTCTCGCGCAGGGCTTCGCTGTCGTACACATGCTGATTACCGAACAGAGCGTTAACCGTTTCATGAATGCCGATATAGCCCAGAGAAATCGACGCGCGGCCGTTTTTAAAGATCTCAGACACGTCGTCGTCGGCCTTCAGGCGGACGCCGCAGGCGCCTTCCATATAGAGGATAGGGGCCACGCGAGCTTTGACGCCTTCCAGACGGGCAATGCGGGTCATCAGCGCTTTACGCGCCAGCTGTAAACGATCGTCCAGCAGTTTCCAGAAAGCAGCTTCATCCCCTTTGGCTTCCAGCGCAATGCGCGGCAGGTTCAGGCTTATTACGCCGAGGTTGTTACGCCCGTCGTGGATTTGCTCGCCGTTTTCTTCGTACACGCCCAGGAAGCTGCGACAGCCCATTGGGGTTTTAAACGAGCCGGTCACTTTCACGACCTGGTCGTAGTTAAGAATGTCCGGATACATGCGCTTAGACGCACATTCCAGCGCCAGCTGTTTGATGTCGTAGTTGGCATCACCAAACTTGTGGTTCAGGCCGTCACGGATTGCAAAGACCAGTTTTGGGAACACCGCAGTTTTGCGGTTTTTGCCCAGGCCAGCGATGCGGTTGCGCAGAATAGACTTCTGGATCAGGCGTGATTCCCAACTGGTGCCGAGGCCAAAACCAAAGGTAACAAACGGCGTTTGCCCGTTGGCGGTATGCAGCGTATTCACTTCATATTCAAGGGACTGGAAAGCGTCGTAGCACTCTTTCTCGGTGCGGGAATGTGCATATTCCTCAGCATTCGGGATCTGCCACTCTTCGGCAATCTTACGGTGCTTGTTAAAGCTTTCGGTCACAAACGGCGCCAGCACTTCGTCGATACGGTTGATGGTGGTGCCGCCGTAAATGTGGCTGGCAACCTGGGCAATTATCTGCGCCGTTACCGCCGTGGCCGTAGAGATAGACTTCGGTGGTTCAATCTCGGCGTTACCCATTTTGAAGCCGTGGGTCAGCATGCCTTTCAAATCGATAAGCATGCAGTTAAACATTGGGAAGAACGGAGAATAATCGAGATCGTGATAGTGGATATCACCGCGCTCGTGTGCCAGCACGACGTCACGCGGCAGCAGGTGCTGCTTGGCATAGTGCTTGGCGACGATCCCGGCCAGCAGATCTCGCTGGGTTGGGATCACCTTGCTGTCTTTGTTGGCGTTCTCGTTAAGCAGGGCGGAGTTAGTCTGCTCAACCAGGCCGCGAATTTCCTGGTTCAGACGACCACGCTTCTCGCGCTCAATATCGCGGTCATGGCGGTACTCAATGTAGGCGCGCGCCAGCTGCTTGTAGTTACCGGCCATGAGCTGGTTTTCCACGGCGATCTGGATCTCGCCAATGTCTACCTGGCTGCGGCCTGCCATCTGCTGGCTGACGCTCTCTGCGACGGTGGCGCAATAGTCCGCGTCATCGACTCCCGCTGCTTTAGCTGCACGCAGAATAGCTTCTCTGATGCGCTCTGAAGTGAAAGGTACCTTGCACCCGTCTCTTTTCATCACATGCGGTGTCATGATTTCTCCGTTTATTTTTAGGTTATCCACATAGGTAGGGGCGTATTCGGGAGCGCGTAGCCGTTTGTCCTGTCAAAACTTCCCGAAACTCGGCCCTTTTTATCCACAGATAATCCCCAAACTTATCCTGCGGACGTTGTTGTTATAATAGTCGATAGATACAACATGTAGGGCCGAGGTGCATTCTAAGGTCTATATATAGTGATTTGCATCAAACATGTTTGCGATTTTATTGATGCAGAACAAAGTAAATCGGGGGCGGCAGAGACGGTGGGCATCGATCAAAATGATGAGAATCATCTGATTAGTTTTTCGGAGAGATACTCGACAAAAACCCGGATTTTAGGCGGGACTTTTCCTCCGGCATATTTCACCCAGAGCTGCTGTGGTTCCGTGGCAACGTTCTGCAAAATCGGCAGCAGTTTTCCTTGCGCAATTGGCCCGGTGAGATACCAGTCGGCGAGATAAACGATCCCCATGCCGGACAGCGCCGCATCCACCAGCGAATCCGGTGAGGTAGTGATAAACCAGGCAGAGGGTTCGTCAAACAGCGCGCCGTTATCCATCCACTGCTGGAGGCGCCCGGTGCCGGAGTTGCGGTGCACGAGGCAGCGATGCTCCATGAGGTCTTCCAGCGTTTGCGGCGTGCCGAACTCGGCCAGGTAAGCCGGTGATGCCGCCATGATCATCTGTGACGTGTACAGCTCGCGGGCGACTACGCGGTTATCACGCACCGTGCGGTGGCCGATGGCCACGTCGATGCGTTCGCCAATCAAGTTCACGCTGCGGGCCTCCATCGACAGCTCAAAGCGAATCAGCGGGTAGCGCCGCTGAAACTCGGCAAGGATCGGCATCAGGCAGTGGCGACCAAAGCCGGGGATCACGCTGACGCGCAGCAGCCCGGACGGTTCCGCGCCGGGGTTGACCAGCGCCTGGTTCAATGCGTGCCACAGCGGCGCAACCTGTTCACGCAGCGCTGTGCCTTCCTCGGTAAGCACCACGTAGTGCGTATTACGCACGAAAAGCACGATCCCGAGCCGCTGTTCAAGCTGGCGTATGCTCTTACTCACCGCCGCAGGCGTGATGCCCAGCTGGCGCGCAGCGGCGGAAAAGCTCTCGCAGTCTGCTGCCGCGAGAAAAGCCGGAATGAGCCGATGAACGTCTGCCGAAAGCATCATGCTTGTAACCTTTGGTTGAAACAGATGTGCCATGTTATGGACTACAGGTAAGGTCTGTCATCTGAAAAGATAGCCTCATCCCAAAAATGAGACCTGAAAGATGAAAAAAATATTAGTGCTGGCGGCGCATCGCACGCCTGATGAATCCCGTATTAACCAGGCAGGTATTGCCGCCCTGAAAGGCATTGAAGGCGTCACCGTTCATGAGCTGAAACGTGAATACCCGGACCACCAGATTGACGTGGCGCGTGAGCAGGCGCTGCTGCTGGATCACGAGTCCATCGTGCTGATGTTCCCGTTCTGGTGGTACAGCTCTCCGGCGATCCTCAAGGACTGGCAGGATCTGGTGCTGACCTTCGGCTTTGCCTACGGCAGCAACGGCACCGCGCTGCACGGTAAAAAACTGATGGTGATGACCTCAACCGGCGGGGCGGCGGAAGCTTATCGTGCTGACGGCGCTAACCGTTATACCGTTGAAGAGCTGCTGCTGCCGTTCCATGCGATGGCGAATAAAACCGGCATGATCTGGCAGGCACCCGCGCTGATCCAGGGGGCAAATACGATTACGGAAGCGCTGATCGATGAGGGCGTAAACGGCTGGCTGAGCCGGATTCAGGCGCTGAAAGGGTAATTTCTCCCTCACCTGAGGCTGCCTCTTAGTCACAAATAGCGACTGTGACTTTCAGAATTGCTGCGGTTTTAAAGCGAGGCTCGGTTCCGG